>JBFJMM010000123.1:0-6956 GCA_041633885.1 Porticoccaceae bacterium | reverse complement strand
TGTCGCCAACGGAACCAGACCCGGAATCGGTCGAGTTACCCGGGCCATCCCCCGCCCAGGATGTCGCCGAAACGCAGGTTGCCGAAACAGCTACCGCGTCCGAACGGGACGATGGCTCGCACAAACGTGCTGACAGTGCGGCGAAGGAACAGGCTGAAGAAGACGTTGACCCGGAAATTCGCGAGATATTTATCGAAGAAGCGCGGGAGGTACTGGCTACCATTGATGACCGTTATCCGCAGTGGGCGCAGGGCAATGCAAAAGCCGCACTGGTGGAGATTCGCCGTGGGTTTCACACCCTCAAGGGCAGCGGGCGGATGGTGCAGGCCGCGGACATCGGTAATCTCGCCTGGTCCATTGAAAACATGCTGAATCGGGTTCTCGACGAGCGACTGGAGGCCACCAGTGAGGTGCGCCAGACCGTTGCCAGAACCCTGCAGATTCTGCCCGCGATGATCGACAGCTACGAACAGGCGGCACCCTGGGAAGACCCGAAAGTACTGGTTGAACTTATCGGCGCTGCGGATGCACTGGCTGCGGGTCGGGATAAAGAGCCGGGCACCGGGTCGCGGGACACGGCAAGTTCAATGGCCCCCGTTGAGCCGGAATCCCCTGCTGAGACGGCGCCAGCCCCGGTCGATATTGCACAGGATAGTGGAACAGCCGTAACCGCACCGGAGTCTCTGCCTGTCGGTGAGCCGCCCGTGGTGGAGGCGTCAACAGACGAATTGGCGGCGTCCGCACCGGAACCGGAGCTGCTTGGGCAAACGTCGGCGGCGGTGGATGAGGAAAGTGACCCTGCACGTGATACGAGCTCAATCGACGGTGTCGCGGAGGTCGCAACTGCAACAGAAGTCGATATCCCCGGCGCTGATATTGCGCCCGGATCCGTGGCTGGCGCTGTAGCGGATGAGTCTGTTTTGCCGGACCGCGATACGGCCGGGACAACACAGAGCGCCACCGAGGAAGCCGCTGTGGAGGGTGGATTCGAAGGTGCGGACGCTTCGGCGGCGAGCGCAACATCGATGCCCTCTTTCGCGGATATGGCGGAGGCGGGAGGTGCCGAGACGGGTGCTCAGGCAACAGATATTGCGGTAGACGCTGAGATCACCGCAGTTGAACCGGAGGGCGGGACCGTCGACACGAGATCTGTTGCCACGCCGGATATGCCAGGGGACGTGGCCGTCCCTGCTGCCAGCATTGAGAAGGCAACGCCTGCCGCGGGCGCTGACGAACAGGATGAAGGCGGCATCGACCTGGGTGATGCGCTTGCCGAAGAAGCGGTGAACACAGTAACTGACCGGGGTCGGGGTGACGAGTCCGACGCTCGCAGTGCTACCGGGTATACCGCCGCAGCGGATGACCAGGAAGTTTCAATCCAGCCCGACCAGGAGTTTGCGTTGGCGAACTACGAGGGTGCGGTTAGCGATGCCGAAACAGAGTATGGCAATCAGGGTGTTCAGCCTGCGCACGGCGACGCGGACGGTCTCTCGTCAAAAGATGATGTGGTCACTTCCGGCCAGCTTCCGGAACCGCTCCTGGAGGTAGCCGAGGAGTCACTCCATCAGATTTTCGCCAGTGAGGCGGAAGGTTATCTACAGGCAGTTGCCGATTATCTGATCGCAGCGCGCGACGCAGCGCCGATCTATTTGCCACCGGCAGCGGTATTGCAGCAGGCACTGCACACCCTCAAGGGCAGTGCGTCAATGGCGGAGATGATCCACATTGGCGAGCTGGTAACCCCCCTGGAGCGCTTAACCAGGGATATGTTCAATTTCAAAAAACCCGTGGATAACGAAATCCTGCAATTGCTGGAAGATGTGGAAGATGCGTTGCGTTGGGCGGTTGCGAACCTGCGCGCGGGGGGTAGTGGCGAAATTGCCGGTGTGAATCGGCTGGTTGGCCGCGTCGAACAACAGCGGGAACGATTTTTTGGCGGGCCACAGCCTGCGGATTCCGGCAAACCGAAGGTGGACCCGGGGTTGTTAAATGCCTTGATGACGGACGGCCTGCAAAACGTGGTTGATGCCGATGTGGCATTGTCCGAATGGCAGGCATCGCCACCACGGCGGGACGAATTGCTGGCCGGGATGGCGGATGAGCTGCTCGAGTTGGCGGCGGCGGCGGAGCGCGCGGGTATTGCGCCGTTGCTACGGTTGGGTCGTGGTCTGGCGGCCGCCTACGGTAATATCGTTACCCGCGCGCTGGATCCGGATTCCGAGATGCTCAATGCCCTGAATCAGGGGCAGGACATGTTGCTGGACATTATGGACCGCGTCGCGGCCGATCAGGACGTGCTCGATGCCTCCGAGATGCTGTATAGCCGTTTGCAGGCGATCGCGGACATAACCCCAGCCCGTCCCGTCGCGCCGGAGGCCGCGCCACAACCGGCAGATGACCCCAGCGCGGATGTCCAGCAGGAGCCGATCAGTGCCGCCAGTCTGTTGATGGCCGAGCTTGCCGAACGGGAAGCCGCCCGCGAAGCGCTGCACCAGCGTGTCAGCGATAATCGCGAAACGGTGCAAACAGAAGAAACCGTGACATCGCAGCAGGAACCGCAGCAGACCGCGGAAACTCACGACGGCGGTGCCGCGCAGCGCGAAGAGACGTCTCGGACACAATCTCGTGAACCTGAGCCACTGCCAGTCGATGTGGAGGACACATCCTCAGTGGAGGCGACACCGCGGGAGCCGGGTGTGGATGTCGAGGCCGGCCTGGATAAAGAAATTATCGATATTTTTCTCGAGGAGGCTGATGAATTACTTGAGGAGATCGATCAGGCCATCCACATCTGGCAGGAGCATACCGGTGACCGCGCCCAGGTTGATACCCTGAAACGGGCATTGCACACCTTTAAAGGCGGCGCACGCGTTGCCGGGTTGGCGGGCCTTGGCGACATTAGCCATGATTTTGAAACGCGAATTATCGAATCGGAAAGCAAACGGGAGGAAAAAAGCCCGGGATTTTTTGCCGATCTGCTGGCTCGTCACGACAGGCTGTTGTCGGTGATGGATCGGGTGCGCGCGCTGTACGGGGACGATGCCATCGCGGCGAGTGCCTTGACCACGCCCACGCCTCGGGAGCCTGCTCCCGAGCCGATAGCGCCGCGCGCGGCAGCAAGCCAGGAACAGGACACACCGTCGGCGCCGCCCGCTGCCCCGCCGACGCTGCCACCGGGATGGCCGACGGCGGACGTGCTACCGTTTACGGGCGGGGTAGTTCCCGCGCAGGACGAACCGTCAGGGGAGCGACCCCTCCCTACGGCGCGAGGGAGCAAGCCGCAGCGCCCTGAACCTCAGGAAATGATAAAAATCGCGGCGCCGATATTGGACGATCTCGTCAATTTGGCGGGGGAAACCAGTATTGCTCGTGGTCGGGTAGAGCAGCAGGTGAGCGAGTTTGGTTTCTCGCTTGATGAGATGGAGGGCACCATTCAGCGGCTGCAGGATCAGGTGCGGCGGTTGGGGATAGAAACTGAAGCCCAGGTCGTGTTTCGCCGCGATCAAATCGAAGCGTCGGCCCATATTGCCGACTTCGATCCCCTGGAAATGGATCGCTATTCCCAGCTGCAACAATTGTCCAGGGCGCTACAGGAGTCCGCTTCGGATTTACAGGATTTGAAGGGCACGCTGCTCGATAAGTCGCGGGATGCCGAAGCGTTGCTATTACAGCAGTCGCGGATCAACACAGACTTGCAGGAAAGTCTGATGCGCACGCGTATGGTGCCGTTTTCGCGCCTGGTACCGAGATTACGGCGTATTGTGCGTCAGGTGGGGAATGAACTCGACAAACCGGTCCAGCTGCAGCTCGACAACGTCGAGGGCGAAATGGATCGCACGGTGCTGGAAAAAATTATCGCGCCCCTGGAGCACATGATTCGCAATGCCATTGATCATGGCATAGAAGCGGCGGATGATCGCGAGAAAAAGGGTAAGCCGCGGGACGGTAATATTGCGCTGACCTTCGCCCGCGAGGGCGGGGATATTGTGTTACGCCTGGCCGATGATGGACGGGGCCTGGATATCAAAGCGATTCGCGAACAGGCGCTTGCCCGTCAGCTGTTGCTTCCGGAAGCGCAGATCAGCGATCAGGAAATCATGCAGTTTATTTTTCAGCCGGGCTTTTCCACGTCGCGCAAAGTTACCCAGGTATCGGGCCGCGGCGTAGGCATGGATGTGGTTAGTAGCCAGGTGCGTCAGTTAGGCGGCACGATCACTATTCACTCACAACCGGACATCGGCACCGAATTCGTGATCCGCCTGCCGTTTACGGTGTCCGTAAATCGGGCATTGATGATCCGTAACAGCGACGATCTCTATGCCCTGCCGCTGAATACTATTAACGGCGTAGTGAAAATCGATGTGCAGGAACTGGCGCATTATTACCGGGACCCGAACGCCCGGTTCAAATACGCGCGCACGGATTACAAAATCTGTTACCTGGGAACGCTCCTCAACAGTCAGGCCAGGCCGCCACTGGATACCATCACCGAAGCGGTGCCCCTGGTACTGGTCCACAGTGACAAGCAAGCCTACGCAGTGCATGTCGGCAGTCTGGAGGGTAGTCAGGAAATTGTCGTGAAAAGCCTGGGTATTCAGTTTGGCGATGTCATGGGGCTGTCCGGTGTGACGGTGCTCGGTGACGGTCGCGTGGTCGTGATTCTCGATCTGTTAACGCTGCTGCGCGCGCAGGAGTCGGTACCGGTACTGACCCAGCGTTACGGCGCTGAGGAATTGGCGGAAGCGGTCGACGAGCAACCGCCACAGTTGCAGGATAGCGCACCGGTTACGGCGCCAGCGACAAGCTCCGACGCCGCGTCTGTTATACCGCCAGAGGAAGCGGGTGTGGATAATCGCATTAAAACCGTTATGGTGGTTGACGATTCGGTCACGGTGCGCAAAGTCACGGGCCGTTTTCTGGAGCGCGAAGGGTTTCACGTGGTAACCACCAAAGACGGGGTCGACGCGATGCGCCTGCTACAGGATACGGTGCCCGACCTGATGTTACTCGATATCGAAATGCCCCGCATGGACGGTTTTGAAGTGGCGCGTCTGGTGCGTTCATCGTCGCGCCTCAAACATCTGCCGATTATTATGATCACTTCGCGCACCGGGGAAAAACATCGGGAAAGAGCGCTGGCTACCGGGGTTAACAAATACCTGGGTAAACCCTATCAGGAAGAGTTGCTGCTCAAAGAAGTGAACGAATTATTACGCGCACAGCAGGTTATAGGTTAGGGCATGGCCATGCGAGTTGGCATTATTGCGCCGCAAAGCTCGGCGCAGAGTTATTCTCTGAAAACGGCGATTACCGAACTCGGTTACGAAATCGTGTGTTTCAACCCGCATCTCGAACGGCGCGCCGCCGGTAAAACCCTGCCGGAAGTTGAAGCCTGGGTGGTGGTCGGCGCGGGGGACGAGCTCAATGGCCTACCCTTCATCGACCGCAAAAAACAGCAAATATTGTGTATCGAGGAGGATGTCCCGACATTGGTGAGCACCGATTTCGGCCCCTGGAAAGAACGATTACGTGGGCGCTTCGTGGAGCTGGTTGGGAAGCATCGCCAGTCGACACAGGTGGTGCGGGCCAAGAAAGTGTGGGTGTTGGCCGCATCCACGGGTGGGCTTGAGGTGGTCAGCAAATTTTTGTCGCAGGTACCGCTGGCCTACGACACCGGGTTTGTGTACGTGCAGCACATAGAGAGCGCGCAGGTTCCGCAATTGGTGCGCATGGTTGCCAGAACCAGTGACTGGCGGGCGCGGCTGGCGGAACATGGTCATTTTATTCCCGCCGGTTTTGTGACCGTGGTGTCGCCAGCCGAAAAATTGCATATCGATGGTCGCGGCATGATGCGCGCACTCGACGAACGCTGGAGCGGGCAATATCGTCCGAGCATCGATCATGTCGCCGGGGACGTCGCGCGTCAATACGGGGTGTTTGGAGGCATGATCGTCTTCACCGGTATGGGGGATGACGGGGTCATTGGTGCCCGTTTATTGCGTCGTCGCGGGGGCCGGGTGTGGGTGCAGGATCCGGCAACCTGCATGGCGCCCTCCATGCCAGAGGCGGTCATCGACGCACAGGCCAGTCAATTCACCGCTGGCGTGGACGAACTCGCCAGACGCTTTGCCAACACAGCGGGAATTGATATCGCCCAACCCTTGGGACAAAGCGCGTGAGTCGCGCATTGCGGGCGCAGCCGGTAAAACCTGTAGCGACGGTGGATGCACTGCTACTACCTGTCATTGGCACGCCGCTGCTGGTGCCCATGGCGGCAGTCGCGGAGATTATTCCAGGGCGCGGACTCACTTTGACCACCCATCCCGGCAATCCCGCCTGGTTGTATGGCTGGTTTTTCTGGCGCGATCAACACATTCCCCTCATGTCCTACGAGGCTGCAATTGGCGGGGTGGCCGCCGCATGGGAGGATACGCACCGTATTGCGATCTGCAACGCGGTGGCCGATGCCGCAGAACGGGGTTTTTACGCTCTGGTAATTCAGGATTTGCCCAGTCCGGTGCGGCTGTCGGAGGAGGATGCATTTTTAGCGGTGCGCGAAGCGGCCCCCGGGGTTGGCGTGTTATCGGAGGTCAGTCTGGAAGAGGAACGCGCACGCATCCCGGACCTCGATTACCTTGAAAAAATCAGTATGAGTGCGTTGCCCGAACTAGCGGGGCAATAGCACTCCCCGCCAGTTGGCTGCTACCGGTTAACATCTCCCCGCTTCAAGGTATAATCGCCAGCTCAACGGAGCGTTGAGAAGGTGTCGCCTGGATGCCATGGCCGATGTGGATTCGACCGAGCTGTCGCGAACGGCGCGGGCCGCGGCCATAAGCGTCGCGACCCAAGACAGTTAAATAGTCAGTAGTAGGCAGGTGCGCGGGTGTAGTTCAATGGTAGAACGGGAGCTTCCCAAGCTCTTAGTGTGGGTTCGATTCCCATCACCCGCTCCATAC
>JBFJMM010000122.1:0-6987 GCA_041633885.1 Porticoccaceae bacterium | reverse complement strand
ATGCTGGCCCGTATCGATCAGTTTCTCGATCCAGTCAGCGTCAACCGCCTGCGCCATATTCTTAACAACCTGAAGCCGGCGGACATCGCCCACCATATCGAGTCGGCACCGCCAAAAACCCGCCTTATCCTCTGGGAGCTGGTTGACCGGGAACTGGAAGGGGAGGTGCTGGGGGAACTCAACGAGGGCTTGCAGCAGGAATTTCTGACCGCCATGGATAGCACCGAAGTGGCCGCGCTATTCGAAGGCCTTGACTCGGATGATGTCGCCGACATTCTGCAGCAATTGCCCAACCGGGTGATTCCGGAAGTGCTGCAGGCCATGGACGAACAGGATCGCCTGCGCGTCGAATCGGTGCTCACCTACGCCGAAGACACGGCCGGCGGGTTGATGAACACCGACACCATCACGGTGCGCCCCGACCTGACCGTCGATGTGGTGCTGCGCTATCTGCGCCGCCACGAAGAATTACCCGATACCACCGACAGCATTTTTGTGGTTAACCGGCGCGACTCGTTTCTCGGTATTCTGCCGCTCAGCAAGATTCTAACCTCCAGTCCGGCCATGACCGTGCGGGAAATTATGATTACCGACACTGAACCGGTGCTGGCCACTCTGGACGATTCCAAAGTCGCTCAGTTGTTCGAGCGACATAACTGGGTATCGGCCCCGGTGGTTAACGAACAGGGCAAATTACTCGGCCGTATTACCATCGACGACGTGGTCGACGTCATTATCGAAGACGCCGATCACTCCCTGTTAGGGCTGGCCGGCGTCAGCGACGAGGAGGAAACTTTTTCCTCGGTACGCCGCGCCGCGCCGCGCCGCGCTATCTGGCTGGGCATTAATCTGTTTACCGCCATTATCGCCTCATCGGTCATCAATGTGTTCGAGGGGACGTTGGAAAAGGTCGTAGCGCTGGCTATCCTGATGCCTATCGTCGCCAGCATGGGCGGCGTGGCGGGCAGCCAGACACTGACCGTGGTGGTGCGCGGTATGGCGCTGGGGCAAATCAGCCGCAACAACTTACGCTGGTTGCTGGGCAAAGAATTTATTACCGGTACCATCAACGGTATGCTGTGGGCTTCGGTGATCGGCTTTGTGGCGTCGTACTGGTTTGATGATTACAAAATTGGTTTGATTATCGCGGCCGCCATGCTGATCAATCTGTTGACCGCCGCCCTGGCCGGCGCCCTGTTGCCCGTATTGCTCAAATCCGTAAGAATCGACCCCGCCCTGGCGGGTAGTGTGGTCCTGACTACGGTGACCGACGTGGTGGGATTTTTGTCGTTCCTCGGCCTGGCGACCCTGGTATATGTCTGATTTGGATAGCGACGACCACGAGCAACTCGAGCGCCCCAGCAAGTCCGAACGCAAACGGCAAATGCTGGGGCTGCAAAAAACTGGCGAGGCGCTACTCGGCCTGACTGCGGCGCAGCTGGCGGAGATGCCACTCTCAAACGCCATGCGGGAAGCCCTCGATCTGTCAAAAACCCTGAAACACCGGGAAGCGCAGCGCCGCCAACTTCAGTATATCGGCAAGCTGATGCGCACCGAGGAGCACGAAAAAATCGCCGCCGCCGTGGCAGCGCTGGAGGACAAAAACCGTTACTTCCGTCAGCGCTTTCACCGCATCGAACAGCTTCGCGAACAGTTGATGGCAGGCGGTGACAACGCCTTCGAGTCAGTCCTCGAGCAGGCGCCGACCATCGACCGGCAACACCTGCGACAACTGATTCGTCAGGCGCAAAAACAGCTCGCGGCGAAAAAACCTGGCAACGCCAGTAAAAAGCTGTTCCAGTATTTGCGCGAGGCCCTGGACTAACCGAGCGATGTAATCGCCGAGCTACAGGGTAATGATCCGCATATTCCAGTTTCCGGTACCATAGAAAAATTAACGCAACCCTCGGGAGAACGCCGTGACCCAGTACATCGCAACCCAGATCGAAGACGGTATCTGTACCATCACTATCAACCGGCCTGAAAAGAAAAATGCCCTGCTAAAAGAAATGTATCAGCAGATGGCCGACGTGATAAAACAGGCGGACACTGATCCGGCCATGCGCGTTATTCTGTTTACCGGGTCGGGGGGTAACTTTTCCGCTGGCAACGACCTGCAGGACTTTCTGGACAAGCCGCCCGGTGATGAGAACTCGATTGTGCATCAGTTCCTGCTGACGCTGGCGGGTACCAACGTACCGCTGGTGGCCGCGGTCGAGGGCATGAGCGTGGGCGTGGGCACCACCATGCTGCTGCACTGCGATTTTGTGTACGCACATCCCGATACGCGATTTATTTTACCCTTCATCAACCTCGCGCTGGTGCCGGAAGCCTCGTCCTCGCTCCTGCTGCCGCAAATGGCCGGCTACCATAAAGCGGCGGAGTTGCTGATGCTGGGCGAACCCTTTGACGCGCAGACCGCGCGCGACATCGGTCTGGTAAGCGCGGTGTGCGAGCCCGCGCAACTGTTAGCCACCGCCCGCACCACGGCCGCCAAGCTCGCGGCCAAGTCCCGCTCTGCGTTGCGCCACACCAAGGCACTGTTGCGCCGCCCGGCGGAACCCCTGTCTGAGCGCATGTACGCGGAGATGACTGTGTTTATGGAGCTGCTTAAATTACCGGCCTCGCGGGAAATCATGACGGCATTTATGGAAAAGCGTAAACCCGACCCGAGCAAGTTGGACTAACCACGTCGATGCCTATCGCCCTGATACAGGATCTGGAACAACTGCTGGGTCCGGCCGGAATCACCCTGAATCCCGACCTCGATCCGGTGGGTAACTGGCGCAATTACCCCTACCGCAGCACCGTCCTGGTCAGACCACAATCCACCGCCGAGGTGGCGCAGGTGATGGCCCTTTGTCACCAGGCGCGAGCCCCCGTGGTGGTATACGGCGGTGGCTCGGGGCTGGTGGGCGCCACCGCCACATCCCCCCGGGAAATCACCCTGTCCCTGGAACGCATGAACGCCATCGAGGATATCAATCCCATTGAGCGCACCATGACCGTACAGGCCGGCGCGGTACTGCAAACTGTTCAGGAGGCGGCGGCCAGCGAAAATTTGTTTTTTGCCCTGGATCTCGGCGCCCGCGGCTCCGCCACCATCGGCGGCAACATCGCCACCAATGCGGGGGGAAATCAGGTAATTCGCTACGGCATGGTGCGCGAACAAATTCTCGGGCTGGAGACCGTGCTGGCCGATGGCACGGTGCTGTCGTCCATGAATCACATGCTCAAAAACAACGCCGGGTACGACCTCAAACAGCTGTTTATCGGGTCCGAAGGCACCCTCGGCGTGGTCACCCGCGCCGTATTGCGTCTGCGTCCCGCCATGCCCGCCCGCAACACCGCGTTCGTCGCCACCGACAGTTTTACCAAATTGCCCTTGCTGCTCAGCCACATGGAAACCGCCCTGGGTGGCAAGCTGAGTGCATTCGAAGCGATCTGGAATAACTACTATGTACTGGCGAGCAAAGGGCCCCACCTGGGAACCCCGCCGTTTCCGCCACAACATGCATTCTATGCGCTGCTCGAATCCACCGGCAACGATGAGATTCAGGAAGGCGAAGAGTTTCTCAACGCCCTGGAGGAGGCACTGTCGGAGGACCTGATCGTCGATGCGGTACTGGCAAAATCCGAAACGGAGCGGGACGCGTTGTGGGCGATCCGGGATAATATTGACTGCCTGTCGGCGCTGGATCCCATCGCCATTTTTGACATCAGCCTGCCAATCGGCGAAATGGAGAGCTATGTGCAGGACCTGGAACACAACCTTGAACAACAGCTGGGAATAACCGACCTGGCCACCTTTGGCCACCTGGGGGACGGCAATTTGCATATTATTGTCGGCGTCGGGCGGGACGACCCGGAGCGCTATCATCAGGTAGAGGAATTACTTTACCAACCGCTGCAGCTATGCGGTGGTTCGATTTCCGCGGAGCACGGCATCGGGCTGGAAAAGAAACCCTACCTGCGCTACAGCCGCAGCGCTGAAGAAATCGACGCCATGCGCCGCTTGAAGCAGGCCTTCGACCCCGAAAACATTCTCAATCCCGGCAAAATTTTTTGAGCGGCACTCACCCAAACTGACCGCAGGCTTAGTCGGCTACGAACACTTGGATTCTCCGCAACTCAGGCAGGTCATACAGCCGTCCATCATAATCATGGCCTTGGTTAAACACTTGTTACACAGCTGCGCCCCGCTGGGGAAGCCCGTATCACCGCTGTCGCCCGCGCGCGCTTCAAACTCGGCCCGTTTCTGATCCAGAATGGCCTGCTGATGGGCACCGATGGGCTCGTCCTGCAGCAACCCAATGGATTTCATGTGGGTCTCCAGACACTCGCCGATTTCCGCCACCAGGGACGGCATAAATTTGCCACCCTTTTTGAAATAACCGCCCTTGGGGTCAAACACCGCTTTCAGCTCCTCCACCAGAAAAGTGCAGTCCCCGCCTTTACGAAACACCGCCGAGACCACCCGGGTCAACGCCAGCACCCACTGGAATTGCTCCATGTTTTTGGAGTTAATAAACACCTCAAACGGGCGGCGCTGCTCGTAGGCGGTGCCGCTATTGAGCACGATATCGTTAACGGTGATATACAGCGCGTGGTCGGACAGGGGCGTCTTGATTTTGTAGGTTGTACCGTGCAGGGTTTCCGGGCGGCGCACATGCTCGTCCATTTCCTCCACCGCGCGCTCCAGACTCTCGGCGGGCTGGACTTTTTGCTCGCCTTTGTCAGGCTCCGGCGTCACCACCGCGTAGCCGACTATTTTTTTGTTGATCGCGGTAACCATAATTTCAGAATTTCCCGTAGTAGCCTTCTTTGAGGGCATCGAACAGATTGGCGGCGGAGTGGATCTCGCCGTCGTATTCCACGTCCTCGTTGCCTTTCAGTTCCACCGTGGAACCATCTTCCAGGGTAAACCGGTAGCGCGTATTTTCCAGATCCCTGTCCTTGACCAACACCCCCTGAAAAGCCTCCGGGTTGAACCGAAAGGTGGTGCAACCCTTCAAGCCCTGGTCGTAGGCGTAGAGGTAAATATCCTTGAATTCATCAAACGGAATATCGGACGGCACATTAATGGTTTTCGAAATGGAGGAATCGATCCAGTACTGCGCGGCCGCCTGCACGTCCACGTGCTGGTTGGGCGCCACGTTTTCACTCACGACAAAATATTCCGGCAGTTGCTGCTCCGCCAGGTTCGACTCCGGCAGCGCCGCACCGTTGACCAGCTCGCGATAGGCTAACAACTCGTAGGAATACACATCCACTTTTTCCTTGGACTTTTTGCCTTCGCGAATCACGTTGCGGGCGTAGTGGTGGGCAAAACTGGGTTCGATGCCGTTGCTCGCATTATTCGCCAACGACAGGGAAATGGTGCCGGTGGGCGCGATGGAGGAGTGGTGGGTAAACCGACAACCCACCTCTGCGAGGGCCGCCACCAGTTCGGGATCCTCCTGGGCCACCCGTTGCATATAGCGACTGTAACGGGCATGCAGCACCCGGCCGGCAACCCGATCGCCCACTGCAATACCGTCCTCCGCCATTTCCGGGCGTTGGGCCAACATCTCGTCGGTAATCGTAAACTCTTCGTCCATAACCAGCGCAGGCCCCTTCTCTTTGGCCAGCTCAAGGCCGGTGCGCCAGCCCACCAGCGCCAGTTCGCGACTCACCTGGGCGGTGAAATCCAGGGAGGCCTGCTCACCGTAGGGCATGCGCAGCATGGTCATGGTGGACCCCAACCCGAGAAAACCCATGCCGTGACGGCGCTTGTGCATAATCTCGTGGCGCTGCTCAGGGAGTGGCAGGCCATTAATTTCCACCACGTTGTCGAGCATGCGGGTGAATACCGCCACCACCTGGCGATAATTTTCCCAGTCGAAACGCGCCTGTTCCGTGAACGGATTGATCACAAATTTGGTGAGGTTGACCGAGCCCAGCAGGCAACTGCCATAGGGCGGCAGGGGTTGCTCCCCGCACGGATTGGTGGCGCGAATGTTCTCGCAGAACCAGTTGTTGTTCTGCTCGTTCACTTTGTCGATCAGAATAAAGCCCGGCTCCGCGTAATCGTAGGTGGAGGTCATAATGACATTCCACAAATTGCGCGCCGGTACGGTGCGATACACGCGACAGGCAACCCGCCCCTGGGCATCGCTGACGTAACCTTTACTGGTGGGAAAATTGCGCCACAGAATATCCTCGCTGGCGATATCCACCGCGCCCTGCTCCACTTCCCAGTCCGAGACCGGGAACGACAGGGGCCAGTCCCCATCCGCCTTCACCGCCGCCACAAATTCCTCGCTGATCAACAGGGACAGGTTGAACTGGCGCAGTCGGCCGTCCTCGCGCTTGGCGCGAATAAAATCGACCACGTCGGGGTGACTGATATCAAACGTACCCATCTGCGCGCCCCGTCGGCCACCCGCCGAGGACACGGTAAAACACATGCGATCGAAGATATCCATAAACGACAGGGGGCCGGAGGTGTACGCACCGGCACCTTTCACATAGGCACCCCGAGGGCGCAAAGTGGAAAATTCGTAGCCAATCCCGCAACCGGCCTTGAGGGTCAGGCCGGCCTCCAGATTTTTTCCCAGGATACCCTTCATGGAATCGTTGATGGTGCCGGACACCGTGCAGTTAATGGTGGACGTCTCTGGCTTGTGCTCCCAGGCCCCGGCGTTGGACACAATCCGCCCGGCGGGAATGGCGCCGTTGCGCAGCGCCCACACAAAGCGCTCGTACCATTTGTCGCGCAGGTCGGCGCGCTCCACGTCGGCCAGCGCCCGCGCCACCCGTTTGTAGGTGTCGTCAATACTGGCATCCAGGGGCCGCCCGGATTTGTCCTTGAGACGATATTTCTTGTCCCAGATATCCGCGGAGGCGGGTTGTAACTTGATCGTAACTGAGGCGGGGGAAGTGGCTGTTTTTAGCGCTTCTACGGACATGATCAATCCTGTAATCGTTGTACTTTTGTCCAGCTTT
>JBFJMM010000121.1:0-7018 GCA_041633885.1 Porticoccaceae bacterium | reverse complement strand
GGGGGATACCGCCGCAGGCGGCGATATGGTTTTCCTTGATGAGAAAAGCGTCGTACAGCCCCAGGCGGTGGTTGTGACAGCCACCGATTTTTACCGCGTATTTCTGCGCGAGCCGCAGGCCGGGCAGGGTTTTGCGGGTGTCCAGTATGCGGATAGCGCTGCCCGCGACCCGTTGCGCATAGTCCCGCGCGACGGTGGCGGTGCCGGACAGGGTTTGCAGAAAATTCAGCGCGGTCCGTTCACCGGTGAGCAGGGCGCGGGCGCTGCCCGTCAGTTCGCAGACCGTCTGATCCGGGTAAATAGTGTCGCCGTCGGCCACCGACCAGCGCAATGTGACGCCCTTATCGAGCTGGTGAAACACCTCGGCGACCCACGCAATGCCGCATATAACCGCCTGTTCCCGGGTGATGATGGTAGCGTAGGCCACGGCGTCCGCGGCGATCAACCCGGCGGTGATATCGCCGCCGCCGATATCCTCGGCGAGGGCGCTGGCGACATTTGCGGTGATGGCTTGCTTAAGAAGGGGATCCAACGGCATTGGCAATCTCGGCGCTCTGGGGTTAACAACGAGGGGCGAGTATATCAGCCGTCACTGCGCTGCTACAGATTGCGCCTGCGCGGCTGATTCGAAATTCGTTCTGTTATTACGGGCGATGTCGGGGCGAGTCAACTTAACCGTCCTTGACATTACTTCATGTTATATAGAAGAATGCGTCGTAACTATTTGATAAATAGAAAGCATTGTCAGCGCCTCAATGGTTGGCAGATCTGTTTCAGGTTTGTGCGGAGAGATTCCTTGAAAATCAGGGTGTTGTTCACTGACTCCAACGCGCTGTGGCCCCATGGCTGACAGGCCTGTCCGACCCGGTGATCCTATCTCCCGAGTTGTCGGCCCGGGCCAGGGCGCCGCGCCGCTGCGGATGCTGCAGGATCGGACCCAGCAGTATTTACGTTCCCGGTTAACAACATTATTCAAGCGGGTCTGGGATGAGTTTTTTGAGCTGGCGGACAACACCGACAGCATCCCATTGCAGACCCAGTATCTGGATACCATGAAGGCCATGCGCCTGGAAAAAGGCGCCATTGAAACCGCTCTGTTAAACGCGGTGAACGCTGATTACGACGCACTGCTCACCTGTGACGAGGCAAGCGAGACAGCCCCCCGGAATAGTTACGGTGCGGGCGGCCTCAAGCTGGTGGGCAACGAGGAACTGGAAGAAATAATTACCTTTGACGCTATCGTGTCCCGCGTCCAGGGTCCGTGTGGGCCGTTGCTGAACAGGCTCGCCCGGCGGGTGGGGTATGTGCAACAACGGCCATTTAAAGCCCGGGACATGCCGATTTATCCGGAACGTCTGTGTGATGGATTCATCAAAGCGGTGCGGCCGGTGTCGGGGGGCTCCCAGGCGCTCATCGCGTTGTTGAAGGTGTTCGACCGCTGTGTGCTGGCGGATTTGGAGGGCTTTTTAAGCGAGTCCAACGACTTTCTAAAGGGGCTGGGGATCCTGCCCGGTCTCGAAGACGAAAAAGTCCGTAACAAGGAGAAATCCGCAGCCCGCGATAAAAGCAGGGCTGGCCAGAACGCCCAGCCGCCGCGACGGAGGCTGTCCGACATCATCGACGAGCGCGTGGAGCAACCCTCCGCCGGGACAGCGCCCGCGCCCGGGGTCCGTCCACAGCAAACCCGTGTGGAACAGTCGGCAGCAGAAGAATCTCAGGGGCGGGCCGGTCAGCCCACGCAGCGCTCGCGGCAACAGCCCGCACGGCCGGGTACTGTCAGCCAGTTGCTTGCCAATCTGCAGTCAGACATATCGTCGTCGGCCAGCAACCCGCATGCAGGCAGGCGCGATGTGCCGGGGACGACAGCCGCCGGGGGCGCTGCGGTCTTGCTCGACGTCCTAACGGAAATTCGCAGTCTGGGTCCAAAGCCACAGCAAACCTCCGCAGGGAACGGCGCGGGACGGGTGGGCGTACGCCAGCAGGTAGAGGAACACCTTGCCAGTCAGGGTCGCACATTTAACGATCTGCACCCCATAGATCAGACCGCACTTGAGCTACTGGATTTACTGTTCGCCCAGTGGCAGCAGCGCGACTGGGTGCCAGGGGTATTAGGGGAGTTATTCCACCAGGTGGAATTGCCGGTGGCGGGCATTGCCATGACCGATCCCGGCTTTTTTGACCGGCAACAGCACCCCGCCCGTCGGCTGCTCAATGAAATCAGCAGTGTTGCCACCGGTTTCACGGAGGCGGAACAAATTCCGAGGGCTGATCCGCTGTACCAGAAAATGAACGACGTGGTTACTGCATTAAGCCAAATTCAGGCTGATACACGGCAGTTGTCCGAGCTGCTGTCGGATTTTATCGCCTGCGTGGAAACGGATCGCCGCCGCCTCGCTGCCCTTGAGAAACGGGTGCTGGAGGAAGAAACCGCCACGGAGCGGGTAAACGCGGCCCACACGGCGGTGGATAAGTTGTTGCGCAACCGCCTGTCCGGCAAACAGTTACCCCTGGTGGTGATCGACTTTGCGGAGCGGGCCTGGAGCCGGGTGTTGTTCTTGTCTTATCTCAAATACGGGCCCGATTCGGATCAGTGGCAGGGCGGAGTACAACTCCTGGAGCAGTTGCTGGAGATGATTCAATCGGAGAGCCCGGTGGTCCATGAGCGCCTCGCAAACCTGTTGGATATGATGCAGGAAACCCTCGACGACAGTGGTTACGAGGTGTATCAGTCGAGTCAATTTTTACAGAGTATCACCGCATTTTTTGATCGCGAGCGCAAACGTGAACCCGGAGCGACGACGATGCCGGTGATACTGGATCCGGGGGAAGCGCGGGAGGTTGGCAACCCGTTTGCGATTGTGGAGGTCGACCAGGTGCAAACGGAATTGCCCGGCCAGGCACAGCGCGACGGCGACGATCTCGCGCCGTTGGTGGATGACGATTGTCTGAGTCAGGTAGACTCCATCAAAAAGGGAAGTTGGGTGGAATTTCGTGAGGAAGGCGCCACGGTGCCACGGCGCTGCCGGATGATTGGTGTGGTGCGCCCCACCGGAAAATTCATATTTGGCGATCGCAATGGTAAAAAAGTGGCTGAGGGTCACCGCTATCGCATGGCGGTCATGATGAAACAGGGCAGTCTGGTGGTGCTCGATAACTCCCATTTGTTTGATCGGGCGATGGAACAGGTGGTGGAAGAGTTGCGGCAACGGCGCGAGAGTGCCGCCTGAAACAATCCGCGCCGCGTCCGATCACTTCTGGGCGGGTATTTGTCCGCAATTTGCGCTATGTTGCCAACTTCGTGGCGTGGTGTGGCGCGGTGGGTATGATTGACGAAGCAGGCTGGCTGCTGGGTGTGCGGCGAATTCTATCGCCGAATTATAACGAGCGGCCGCCCGGGAGCGATATTTCTCTGCTGGTAATTCACAATATCAGTTTGCCACCCAGCTGTTTTGGTGGGCCCTATATCCAACAACTATTTACCAATTGCCTGAACCCGGACGAGCACGCCTATTTTGCCGAAATAGCCGATCGCAGGGTGTCGGCGCACCTGTTGATTGCACGGGATGGCCAGGTGACCCAATTTGTTTCCTTTAACGACCGCGCCTGGCACGCCGGTGAGTCCTGCTACCGGGGGCGTAGTAATTGCAACGACTTTTCGATCGGGATTGAGCTGGAGGGTACGGACACCACGCCCTATACTGACGCACAGTACGAAAAGCTGCTGGATACGCTACGCATATTACTGGCCAGGTATGCAAAATTGACCCCGACGGGGGTGGTTGGGCACTGTGATATCGCGCCAGGACGCAAAACCGATCCCGGTCCAGCATTTGCCTGGGAGCGGCTGGCGGCAGCATTGAATAACGGCGAATAACCTTCGCAACAGGTGCGGTAAACGAAACCCGAGGGAGTAACACAGATGGAATTTCTGGTCATTGTCGCGGCGGCGTCGGTATTTTACTGGCGCGGAGCGATGCCCGAGATACAGCGCGATGCCTGGTACGATGACTGGGTTGCGAGGCTGTCCAGGGTGCCCGCAATTGCGCATCTGCCCGCGGGCCCCCTGCTGATTTCACTGCTGTTGCCAGTTCTGGCGGTGGCTCTCGCGCTGGATTGGCTGGGTGGTTACGGGTTCGGTCTGCCCGCGTTTCTGGTCAGCCTGTGGATACTGATCTACTCGTTGGGGCGGGGGAATCTGCGCCTGCAACTCGGTGCCTTGAACGAGGATTTGCAGCGCAATGACATGCAGGCGGTGTATCACGACGCAGCGATTTTCAACACCGCTCATCGGGAAAGTCTGGCGGAAGACTGGTCCGGCCTGCGCGGCGAATTGCTGCAGGGTACGTCCTATCGCTACCTCGAGAGTTATATGGCCGTGATATTCTGGTTCGCTGTGGCCGGCGCGCCGGGGGCGCTGCTGTATCGGTTATCGGCGCTGTACCGGGATCGCAGTGTGGATAGTCCGGCACTCGCCGAACTGGCAGACCAGTGGTTGTGGTTGCTGGAGTGGCTACCGGTACGCCTGTTGGGGCTGACCCTCGGCCTGGTCGGGGATTTTGGCGGCTGTATGCGACGTTGGCGTGTATCCCTGTTCGCCGCGGGTGTGCCCGCCGCGCAGGTGTTGGGAGACTACGTCGAAGGTGCTTTAGGGCGTTTTGCGGGCGCCGATGAAGAAGTGACGCCGGAGGTCGGCACGGTGGAACTCGAGGCATTGGCGGGGCTGTTTGCGCGGGCCATGGTGTGCTGGTTCAGCGTGATTGCCCTGATCGTTATTATGCGTTAGCGATGCCCCTGGGGTTGCCAGGGCGTATCGCCACCCGTCTCGTGGGCCAGAGTACGGGCTATAACAAACAGTAAATCCGAGAGACGATTCATATACTGCACCACCGCCGGAGCAACCGGTTCGGCCGCCGCCAGCTCAAACAGGCGGCGTTCGGCGCGCCGACACAGGGCACGCGCCACATGAGCCCGGGCCGCCGCCTCGCCGCCACCGGGCAGAATAAACTGCCGCAACGGTGGTAATTGGGCTTCGAGTCGGTCGATTTCATTTTCCAGATGCTTAATTTGGGCGGTCGATATGGCGTCGCTTGCCACGCCAGCGATAATCGCGCCGAGGTCAAACAACTGGTGCTGCAGGTTGAGTAGCAAGGGCCGCAGGGGATGTGTCGGGTGCAAAGCCGCAACCAGCAGGCCCAGGCAGGCGTTACTTTCATCGACCGTACCCAGCGCTTCGACCCGCAGGCTGGTTTTGGTGGTGCGCGTGCCGTCGGCCAGGCCGGTCGAGCCCTGGTCGCCACTGCGGGTGTATAAACGGGTCATGGTTCAATGCTCATTTTGGTGGCGGCCCCCGCGGTGACAGGTTTCTGGTCCACGGGCAACAGGTCGACCTCGGTTAGTGGTGGGTTCCAGGGTGCGACCCGGTTTAATAACAACATACCCGGCAGGGCGAGTAGCGTACACAGATAGAAAAAGTATTCCCAGCCAATCCCTTCCACGAGATAACCGGTACTGGCATTTGCCAGCACGCGGGGTACGGCGGTCAGTGCGGTGAACAGCGCGAGTTGGGTGGCGGTGTGGTGACGGCTGGTGGTGCGGGCGATAAAGGCGATAAAGGCTGCGGCCCCCAGCCCGACGCCGAGGTATTCAAAGGCAATAACCAGGGCCAGTAACCACAGGCCACCGCCGACATGGGCGAGCAGGGCGAAACCCAGAATCGACACCAGCTGCACGACACCGAATACCCACAGGGCGCGGTTGATGCCGATGTTGATCATGAGCAGCCCCCCCAGAGTGCCGCCGATCAGCATCGGCCACAGGGCCGCGTTCTTGGCGATCCAGCCGATTTCCGACAGGGAAAAACCCATGTCCAGGTAAAACGGGGTGGCCAGCGCAGTGGCCAGATTGTCCCCCAGTTTATACAGGCACATAAAGCTGAGTATCAGTAAGGCGTGAGATACCCCATTGCGCTGAAAAAATTCTTTGAAGGGCTCCACGACCGCAGCCCGCAACGACAGCGGCGGTGGGGACGGGTGCCGGGGTTCGGCGATGCTCAGGGTGGTTACAATGGCCACCAGCATCCCGGCGGCAGTGATGAAGAAAACCTGTTGCCAGGGCAGGATGTCCGCAAGGATCAGCGCCAGGGAACCCGGCACCAGACCGGCGATGCGGTAGGCGTTGACGTGTATTGCGTTGCCCAGACCCAGTTCCCGGTCCGGCAACAGTTCGCGCCGATAGGCGTCAATGATGATGTCCTGGCTGGCACCGAAAAAAGCGATGCTGGCGCACAGCGCAGCAATGGCGCCGAGCTGGGATTGGGTATCCAGGTGCGGTAGCAGCGCCACCGCCGCCAGCACGGCGATCTGGGTGGTCAACATCCAGCCGCGGCGCCGACCCAGGAAAGGCAGCGGATAGCGTTCCATGAGTGGGGCCCAGAAAAACTTCCAGGTGTAGGGCAGGCCGATCAGCGTAAACAGGCCAATTTCCTTGAGACCCACCCCCTCCGTGCGCAACCAGGCGGGCACCAGAGAAATCAGAATATACAGCGGTAACCCGGATGCGAAACCCGTGAACACGCAAATCAGCATGCGGCGGTTAAGAATGGCAGCTTTAAATTCGCGGTACGTCATGCGGACCCTTGGGTTGCGGCAGGTGCTTACAGTAACGAATTGCCCGCACGGTCACCACATTTTCCGCAGGGATTGGCCGGTTTGGTCATTGGTTAGCCACCTGCGGCTGGCTGTCAGCACGCCAGCCGGGGGATAATTCGGCCGGGCGGGTTGAAATGGGGGCGGTGCAACCCAATGCTTGGGTATAGGCCCATCCCCGAGACCGCCAGTGCGTATTCTGTTATTGATTTTTATCGCGGTACCTCTGGCCGAAGTGTGGCTGCTAATGCAGGTATGGAATGCGCTCGGCGGCTGGTTGACGGTCGCTTCGGTCCTGTTAACGGCGCTGATCGGCGTGACCCTGTTGCGGCGTCAGGGCTTCGCCACCATGGCGCGGGTGCAACAGCGTATGG
>JBFJMM010000120.1:0-7052 GCA_041633885.1 Porticoccaceae bacterium | reverse complement strand
TACCCTGCGCCTGGGCTCGATAGCCTACCCCCACCAACAGTAATTTTTTTTCAAATCCCTGACTGACGCCCAACACCATGTTATTCACAAGGGTGCGCACCGTCCCGGCAAGTGCCCGTGAAGTTTGCGCACCATCTTTGGCTGCAAACGTCAAAACGCTGTCACCCTGCTGTATTTCCACGCAAGTGTGTACGTTCATAGACAGCTGTCCGAGGCTTCCCTTAACGGAAATATCACTGTCGCTGAGCCGGACCTCAACGCCTTTGGGTATCGCCACCGGATTTTTTGCTACTCTAGACATTCAATCGGTCCCGTTAGAAAACTGTGCAGAGCACCTCACCACCAACGCCAGCTGCCCGTGCGGCGCGGTCCGTCATAACACCGCGGCTGGTCGACACTACCGCAATACCCAGGCCACCGCGCACCTGGGGTAATTTATCGGCGTGCGCATAGCGGCGCAGACCCGGTCGGCTATAGCGGTTTATTTCCGCAATAACCGGTCGGCCTTCAAAATACTTCAAACTGATCGTCAGTTCCGGTTTAGCACCTTCGCTAACACTAAATCCCAGAATATAACCTTCGTCCTGCAGCACCTGCGCAAGCGCCACCTTTAATTTGGAGGTGGGCATGGTAACCGCTTCACGGTTACGCGCGTGGGCGTTGCGAATACGGGTCAACATATCGGCGACAGAATCTTGCATACTCATGGCAAATTGTTCCTCTTGGGGTCGCTTACCAGCTGGCCTTAACCAGGCCAGGCACGTCGCCACGCATTGCGGCTTCGCGCAGTTTGTTTCGACACAGACCGAACTTGCGATACACACCGCGGGAGCGACCGGTAACGCGGCAGCGATTGCGCTGACGGACCGGGCTGGCATCGCGCGGCAATTTCTGCAGTTTAACCTGCGCTTCCCAACGCTCGTCGTCACCGACATTCACGTCTTTGATAATTGCTTTCAGCTGGGCGCGCTTTACCGCATAGCGTGCCACCGTTTTGGCACGACTCTTTTCGCGCTCTACCATCGATGTTTTTGCCATCGTTCGACCTCAACCCTTCAACGGGAAATTAAACGCACGCAGCAACGCTCGACCCTCGTCGTTGTTACGCGCAGTCGTGGTGATTGTAATATCCATGCCACGCAGCTTGTCGATTTTGTCGTAGTCAATTTCTGGGAAAATAATCTGCTCGGTGACACCCATCGCGAAATTTCCACGCCCATCAAATGATTTGGCGCTGATCCCGCGGAAGTCGCGAATACGTGGAATGGCAATACTCACCAGACGCTCCAGGAAATCGTACATGCGCTCGCCGCGCAACGTTACCTTACAGCCGATCGGCCAGCCCTCGCGCACCTTGAACGCTGCGATTGACTTGCGCGCCTTGGTTACCACCGGTTTCTGACCGGCAATCAACTGCATTTCAGCAACTGCGTTTTCCAGCACTTTCTTGTCGGCCAACGCCTCACCGACCCCCATATTCAGGGTCACCTTGGTGATGCGCGGAATTTCCATCACATTCTTCAACCCGAGCTCCTGCTGGAGCTTGGGCGCTATTTCACTTTTGTATAACTCTTTCAGCCTTGCCATTTCAGTTCATCCTGTTAGGCGTCGACAGCTTCGCCGCTGGACTTGAACACACGTATTTTTTTACCGCTATCAAGCACCTTGAACCCCACCCGATCGCCCTTGCCCGTGGCGGCGTTAAACAGCGCTACATTGGACAGCTGTATCGGTGCTTCTTTTTCCACAATTCCGCCGGGCACACCCATTTGCGGATTAGGCTTCTGGTGTTTTTTTACCATCTGCACGCCAGCCACCAACAGCTTGTCGTCGGCCATCACCCGCAGTACTTTACCGCGCTTGCCCTTGTCCCGACCGGCGATCACGATCACCTCGTCATCGCGCTTGATTTTGCTCATCGCCATTTTCTTCGCCTCCTCCGACCTAGATAACTTCAGGTGCCAGAGAGATAATTTTCATAAACCGCTCGCCACGTAACTCGCGTGTCACCGGCCCGAAGATACGCGTACCTATCGGCGCCATCTGCGCGTTCAGCAACACCGCGGCGTTATCGTCAAACTTGATCAAACTGCCATCCGAGCGACGTACGCCTTTTTTGGTACGCACCACGACCGCATTCATCACCTGGCCCTTTTTCACCTTGCCGCGGGGAATAGCCTCTTTGACTGTCACCTTAATGATGTCGCCAACCCGTGCATAACGGCGATGCGAACCGCCCAGAACTTTGATACACATGACACGACGCGCGCCACTGTTATCCGCCACATCAAGGTAACTCTGTGTTTGTATCATCGTTGCGCTCCGAAAACTCTGTCAGTGCCGACTGTTGTCATACTTCAGCAGCGCGTTCGACGATATCCACCAGCGTCCACGATTTAGTCTTCGACAACGGGCGGGTTTCGGCGATGCTCACTGTATCCCCGATGCGACATTGGTTATCGCCATCATGGGCCTTGATTTTGGTTGACCGGTTAATGATCTTGCCGTACACCGCATGACGTACGCGGCGCTCCACCAACACGGTAATGGTCTTGTCCATTTTGTCACTTACCACCCGCCCGGACAGCGTGCGTGCTGTTTTTTCGGTCATATCAACTTCCTGCCTTTGCATTTAGCGCGGTCTTGATACGCGCAATCGTGCGCCGCGTGTTACGCAGTTCGTGGGTCTCGTTGAGCTGTCCGGTGGAGCGCTTCATACGCAGACGAAACTGTTTCTCCAACTGCACGCGCAACTCACTATTCAGCTCTTCCGGGGATTTTTCTCGCAATTCAGATGCCCGCATCACATCACCGACCGTTTAACAAAAATAGTTTGAATAGGCAGTTTGGCGGCGGCGAGAGCAAAAGCTTCCCGCGCGATCTGCTCCGAAACGCCTTCCATTTCGTAAAGCATGGTACCGGGCTGCACCAGAGCCACCCAGTATTCAACGTTGCCCTTACCCTTACCCATCCGCACTTCCAACGGCTTTTTGGTTATCGGCTTATCGGGAAACACACGAATCCAGATTTTTCCACTACGTTTTACGTGGCGCGTCATCGCCCGTCGCGCAGCTTCGATCTGCCGGGCGGTGAGACGCCCGCGAATTTCCGCCTTGAGACCGAACTCGCCAAAACTCACCTTGCTGCCACGCACGGCCAAGCCCCGGTTACGGCCCTTGTGTTGCTTGCGGTATTTCGTACGTTTTGGTTGCAGCATGTCGCTCAGCCCTTATCCTCAAATCATTTCTTGGTGGAAGTTGATTCGGCTTCTTCGCCGCCCAGCATTTCACCCTTAAAAACCCAAACTTTGACACCGATGATGCCGTAGGTTGTGAGCGCTTCCGCGGTTGCATAGTCGATATCGGCACGCAACGTATGCAGGGGTACCCGACCTTCGCGCTGCCACTCGGTGCGCGCTATTTCAGCCCCGTTCAGGCGTCCGCCAATTTGTATTTTTACCCCTTTGGCGCCCTGGCGCATGGCGTTTTGCACGGCGCGCTTGATGGCGCGGCGAAACATCACCCGGCGTTCCAGCTGCTGCGCAATACTTTGTGCTACCAGAGTAGCATCCAGATCCGGCTTGCGAATTTCCTCGATATTGATATGCACCGGCACGCCCATTTTGGCGGACACCTCGGCGCGTAATTTATCGACATCCTCGCCTTTCTTGCCAATCACGATGCCTGGTCGCGCCGTGTGAATGGTAATTTTCGCGGACGCAGACGGCCGCTCAATATCCACCCGGCTCACCGACGCATGCGCCAGCTTTTTTTGCACCAGCGCGCGCACCTGCAAATCCGAATTAAGCCTGTCGGCATAATCTTTACTATTGGCATACCAGATAGACGTGTGCTTTTTGGTGATGCCCAGACGTATGCCTGTTGGATGTACTTTCTGACCCATGTAGCGGCTCCTAAACCCTTGCCTTACTGGTCGGCAACTTTGACAGTAATGTGGCAGGTGCGCTTGAAAATTCGATCCGCGCGCCCTTTGGCCCGCGGCTTGATACGTTTCAATATCGCGCCCTCATCGACAAAAACTGTCGACACCTTCAACTCATCAACATCGGCACCTTCGTTGTGCTCGGCATTGGCGATTGCTGACTCGAGCACCTTTTTAACAATTTCGGCGCCCTTCTTGTTACTGAATGCCAGAATATCGAGCGCCTCTTCCACCGGCTTGCCCCGTACCTGGTCCGCGACCAGACGCGCCTTTTGTGGCGACAATCTGGCTTTGCGTAATACCGCTGCTACTTCCACCGTTATTTACCTCGTACGCACCTAGCGTTTGGCTTTCTTGTCCGCCACGTGACCGCGATAGGTACGTGTCGGTGCAAATTCGCCCAGTTTGTGGCCCACCATCTCTTCCGAGATTAAAATCGGTACGTGCTGGCGACCGTTATGAATGGCAATGGTGGTACCCACCATTTGCGGCAATATCATGGAGCGACGCGACCAGGTTTTGATGGGTCTACGGTCGCTGTTTTGCACTGCCACTTCGACCTTGCTCATTAAATGCAGATCGACAAAGGGGCCTTTTTTCAGGGAACGTGGCACTAGTAATTCCTCTTCACTGGTCGTCGTTACTTGTTGCGTCGACGGACAATCATGTTATCAGTACGCTTGTTCTTACGTGTTTTGTAGCCCTTGGTCGGCACACCCCACGGGGTAACCGGATGACGGCCGCCTGAAGTACGCCCTTCACCACCACCGTGCGGGTGATCCACCGGGTTCATGGCAACCCCGCGCACTGTCGGCCGCACACCCCGCCAGCGGGTTGCGCCAGCCTTGCCCAACGAACGCAGATTGTGCTCACTGTTGGAAACTTCGCCGATAGTGGCGCGGCATTCGGAGGGCACTTTACGCATTTCGCCACTGCGCAGACGCAATGTCGCATATTGACCTTCCCGCGCTACCAGCTGCACCGAGGTACCGGCACTGCGCGCCAGCTGGCCGCCTTTGCCCGGCTTCATCTCGACACAATGCACCACGCTACCTACCGGAATATTGCGCAACGGCAACGTATTACCGGTCTTGATCGGCGCGTGCTGCCCGGATTGAATGACATTTCCCGCCACCAGACCTTTGGGGGCGATAATGTAGCGTCGCTCGCCGTCGGCGTAACAAACCAGCGCAATATTTGCGGTGCGGTTTGGATCGTACTCCAGGCGTTCCACATGGCCGGGAATGCCGTCCTTGTTACGCTTGAAATCGATAATGCGATAATGCTGGCGATGCCCACCGCCAATATGCCGAGTGGTGATGCGCCCGGCGCTGTTACGCCCACCGGATTTCTTGTTGGTGTCCAGCAACGGCGCGTGTGGCGCGCCCTTATGCAGGTCTGCGCTGACGACGCTGACGACAAAACGGCGACCGGGGGACGTGGGTTTTCTTTTTACTACAGCCATCACAACATCCCCTTATTCCGCCGCCGCGAAGTCAATATCTTGACCTGGCGCCAGACGCACGTAAGCTTTTTTGCAGTCAGAACGCCGCCCCAAACCATTGCGGGTCAACTTAACCTTGCCCTTGATATTGGCGACGCGCACATCCATCACCTGCACTTCAAACAATTTTTCTACAGCGCGCTTCACTTCCCGCTTGGTGGCGTCCTGGGAAATTTTAAACACCACCTGGTTTGCTGTATCGGCGGCGTTGGACGCCTTTTCTGAAATCACCGGACCCAACAGAACCTTGAAGATGCGTTCGTCGTTCATCCCAGCATCTCCTCAAATTTTTTCAGCGCCGGCACAGTAACCAGCACCTTGTCAAAACCGATCAGGCTGACCGGATCGGCAGCGGTCGCATCGCGCACATCGACTTTGTGCAGGTTGCGCGCCGACAAATACAGGTTTTCGTTAACGCTCTCGGTCACAATCAACACGTTGTCGAGACCGTACTCCGCCAGCTTGAGTGTCAACCCCCTGGTTTTCGGGGCCTCCACATCAAACGACTCCACCACCACCAGGCGATCCTGTCGCGCCAGTTCCGACAAAATGGAGCGCAAAGCTTCGCGGTACATTTTGCGGTTGAGTTTTTGCGAATGATCCTGCGGTTTTGCGGCAAAGGTGACGCCGCCAGAGCGCCACAACGGGCTGCGGATAGTCCCCGCCCGCGCACGGCCGGTACCTTTCTGCCGCCACGGTTTTTTGCCGCCACCGGATACCGCGGCGCGATTTTTCTGCGCCCGCGTGCCCTGACGCCCGCCAGCCTGATAGGCCACGACCGCCTGGTGCACCAGATCCTGATTGAATTCTTTGCCAAAAGCGCGATCGGAAACCGTTACCGTTCCGCTACTACCTTTGGGCGTCGCTATGTTTAGCTCCATTGTTTACCCCTCAGGCCTTTTTTACGGCCGGACGCACAATGACGTCGCCACCGGGAGCGCCGGGAACGGCACCTTTAACCAGTATTAAATTGCGCTCGGGATCGACCCGAACCACTTCGAGATTCTGCGTCGTGCTGCGCGCAGCGCCCATCTGTCCAGCCATTTTTTTGCCGGGGAAAACCCGACCGGGGGACTGGTTTTGACCAATTGAACCCGGCGCGCGATGGGACAGAGAATTACCGTGGGTGGCATCCTGCATGGAAAAATTCCAGCGCTTGATAACGCCGGCAAAACCCTTACCCTTGGATGTACCACACACATCGACCATTTGACCGGCCTGAAAGCGGTCGACGCCAATGGTGCCGCCCAGCTCAAAACTCTCGTCGCTATTATCCAGTCGAAACTCCCACAGACCACGGCCCGCCTCGGAGCCAGCCTTGGCGAAATGCCCGGCCGCGGCTTTATTGACACGGGATGCACGACGCGCACCGACAGTCACCTGTACTGCGGCGTAACCATCGCTATCCGGGGTTTTAATCTGGGTAATACGATTAGGTGCGGCCTCGATTACCGTGACCGGGATCGAGACACCCTCGTCGGTAAATACACGACTCATGCCGCACTTGCGACCGACTATTCCAACACTCATTTTGAACCTCTTAGTGTACGGGGCTGTTACCCGCTATGGCCGCCCATTTCAAGGCGTTACACCGCCGGCAAACGCC
>JBFJMM010000119.1:0-7145 GCA_041633885.1 Porticoccaceae bacterium | reverse complement strand
GGCCGCGATGGGTCCTTTCACCCGGGTCCTGCCGCCCATGGGGGATACAGAGCGCGCGGCCCTGGAAGCGGGAACGGTAGGTTTCGAGGGCCAGATATTTGCCGGGCGGCCGGACTTTGACGCGCTGCTCCAGACGGGCCCTAATAGGTTGTCCGATAGAGAACAGGCCTTTCTCGACCATGAGGTTCGCGATCTGTGTGAGATGCTCGACGACTTTGCCATCGAAGAGGCGCGGGATCTGCCACCGGAAGTCTGGCGTTTCCTGCGGGAGAAACGTTTCTTTGGCATGATTAGTCCCACCCAGTGGGGCGGGCTGGGGTTCGGGCACCATGCCCACGCTACGGTCGTTACCCGTATCTCCACCGTCAGTGCCGCCGCCGCGGTGACGGTGATGGTGCCCAATTCCCTGGGACCGGCAGAACTGCTGCTGCGCTATGGCACCGATGCCCAGAAACAGCATTATCTGCCGCGCCTCGCCGATGGCCGGGATCTGCCCTGCTTTGCGCTGACATCCCCCTACGCGGGATCGGATGCGGCCGCCATACCCGATCGCGGCATATTGACCGAGCGAGAAATCGACGGGGTCCGGGTGCGTGGTTTCAGTGTGAATTTCGCCAAGCGCTACATCACACTGGCACCGGTGGCCACCGTCGTCGGACTGGCATTTCACGCCATCGACCCGACGCGACCCGAGGGTGAGCAGGAACTGGGCATTACCTGCGCCCTGCTGCCAGTTCCCCAGGCCAACATGCGCATCGGTCGTCGCCACCGGCCCATGGACAGTGCGTTTATGAATGGTCCTATTGAGGGTGAGGACGTGTTCGTACCCATGGACTGGGTGATTGGCGGAGAGCCCCAGGTCGGCCTGGGTTGGCGTATGCTCATGGATTGCCTGGCCGCGGGACGGGCGATCTCGCTGCCCGCGCTGGGGGCCGCCACGCAGCAGTCCTCCCTGTTTATTGCCAATGGCTACAGCCAGATTCGCGAACAATTTGGATTGGCGATAGGCAAATTTGACGCCATTTCCGGCATTATCGCCCGCATGGCCGCCGAACTGTACGCGACGGACGCCGCGCGACGCTTCACCGCCGGCGCGCTCGATCGGGGTGAACAACCTAGCGTGGCCAGCGCGATTTTAAAAGTCCATCTCACCGAAGCCGGGCGCCGCTCCGTCAATCACGCCATGGACATCCTGGGCGGCAAGGCCATCAGTAACGGGCCGTCCAACCTGCTGTCCGCGGCCTATCGTCATATGCCCATCGCAATTACCGTGGAGGGGGCCAATATCCTGACCCGCTCCCTGATTATCTTCGGCCAGGGCGCGGTGCGCTGCCATCCCTTTGTCATGCCGGAAATGAACGCCGTGGAACAACGGGACCCGACCGCCCTCGGCCGCGCGCTACTCGGGCATATGGGGCACACTCTGGGCAATCTCTGGCGCAGCCTGTGCGGCGCGCCGCTGCTTGGTTCGCCCCCTGAGGCCCTGCGCAAAGAGGCCCGTATGCTGGCCCGCCTGAGCGCCAAATACGCCCTGACCTGCGACCTGGCCATGGGCCTCCTCGGCGGCAAACTCAAGCGCATGGAATTGCTGTCCGGGCGGCTCGGCGACGCTCTCGCCCACCTGTATATGGCCAGCGCCTGTATCTGGCGCTACGGGGTGGAAGCCAATCCGGATATGTTGCCATTTGCCCGGGCAGCGGTGCGGGTACAGCTCGACGCGACGGAAGAGGTACTGCGGGACCTGTATGCCAACCTGCCAACCCCCGGACGGCGTCTGGTGGGAGCACTGGTGATGAGTCGTACCGCCCACCTGGCACCGTTGCGGGACGTGCAGATGCTGGAGCTGGCGACCCTGTTGCGCAGCCGCCACGAGCTCGTCGTCAAGCTCTGTCCCGACATGTCGACTCCCAAACAGGGTGGTGTCAAGGATCTGCTAGAGGCCCTCGCATTAGCCCGGCGCCTCGGCGCCGACGCCAGTGGCGAGCTCAACAAGGTCGTGCGCCGCACCCGCTCCTTCGCAACCGCCGCGCAAGGCAGTGCGGATCCCGCACTTGCCCTTGCCTACCTGCAAGCCGCCGACAAGGTCATTCAGGTGGATGATTTCCCACCGTAGAGCTCAGGGTTGCAGCCGAAAATACCGGGCCGTCAGTCCAGAACTCTGACCCCTGGCCGGGAACGACACAACCGCGAGGCCCCGGTCCGGGCTGAATGGCGGATGGGGCACCGGCGAAGGTTATTCATAAAAAAGTGGAAGCCTTGCCAAAAATCAGGTATACCTTATACACGACAAATACGCGACAAAGTTGTTGGGACCCTTGGTTAGTATCGGAGAAGGATACTCTGATGTCTTCGAGGGAACATTAAAATCTGGCCCAGAGGATAGAGTAGTACCCGAATAAAAAGCACATGCACTGACCCTAAAGGAGTTAGCAGGTGGCATTGGCAATCGCGATAATCTTGCTGGTTACAGGTTCGGTTCTCTTTCATTTTTTAAGTCCCTGGTGGCTGACCCCCATCGCCTCGAACTGGACCATGATCGACGATACGATCGGCATAACGTTCTGGGTGACCGGTTTTGTTTTCGTCGCAATCAATCTCTTTATGGCCTGGATGGTGGTGCGCTACCGACATCGCCCCGACCGCACCGCCTCGTACCAACCCGAAAACAAAAAACTGGAGTGGTGGCTGATCGGCTTCACCACGATTGGTGTGGCGGCGATGCTCGCGCCCGGACTGTTTGTATGGGCAAAAATGGTGGACGTTCCGGAGGATGCGAAAGTCGTCGAAATTATCGGCCAGCAGTGGCACTGGAGCTACCGCTTTCCCGGCGAAGATGGAATATTGGGAACTGTCAATTCGCGCCTGATCAACGATGACAATCCGTTCGGTATGAACCCCGACGATCCCGCGGGGCAGGATGACGTGTTGATTGCCAGCAACGAGTTGCATCTGCCACTGGATCAGCCCATAAAACTGGCATTGCGCTCCAAGGATGTATTGCACAATTTTACCGTTGCTCAGTTCAGGGTAAAAATGGATCTGGTGCCGGGGATGGTCCCCTACATCTGGTTTACGCCGACCCGCACCGGGCGCTTTGATATTCTGTGTGAAGAGCTATGCGGTATCGCTCACTACACCATGCGCGGACATGTCGTCGTCGAGGAACAAGCCGCCTTTGACGCCTGGTTAAGCCAGCACCCCACCTACGCCGACACTCTGGCGCAAATCCCCGGTGATGCCGTGGCGGGCGCCGCCCTGTATACCCTGTGCGCAAGTTGCCACGGCCCCCAGGGCGAAGGTAATGCCCTGTTAAACGCTCCTAAATTGACGGGGCTCGGCAACCACTACCTGGCCCGGCAGTTAAAGTATTTCAAGGCAGGTATTCGCGGTTCACACCCCGATGACACCTATGGGCGGCAAATGGCGCCCATGGCGGCGACCCTGACAGACCGACAAGCCATCAATGATGTGGCGGCTTATATCAACACTCTCCCGGACGAACCTGCCACACCCACCATCGCGCCTGAAACATCGGCATTTGGCAAGCGTCTGTATACCACGTGCGGCGCCTGTCACGGCGTCAACGGCCAGGGTATTCAGGCCATGAACGCGCCGCGTCTGGCGGGGATGAACGACTGGTATCTGGCGACCCAGCTGAAAAATTTTAAGCAGGCTGTACGTGGCGCACATCCGCAGGACATGTATGGCCCACAAATGGGATTAATGGCTAGCATTTTACGGGACGACGCAGCCATCAACAGCCTGGTGGCGCACATCAACACGTTGTCACCGACAGCGCCACTGCAGGTCTCGGCAAGCGATTAACACCTGACGAAAAATAAGGGGCGTGTAAACAACAGCAGAGGAAACTCAGATGAGTGGAGTTGCACACGACGAAACAGCATTTGCACCACCCGCCGAAGTGGCGGAAGAAGTCCTTTACCATCCCAAAACATTTATTGGCAAGTACATCTGGAGCCAGGACGCCAAGGTTATCGCCGTCCAGTATGCGCTCACTGCTATCGCCATTGGTCTGGTGGCCCTGGTGCTGTCTGGCATCATGCGCCTGCAACTCGGCTTTCCCGACACGTTTTCCTTTATAGACCCCAGCGCCTATCTGCAGTACGTCACCATGCACGGCATGATCATGGTGATCTACCTGCTGACCGCGATATTTCTGGGCGGTTTCGGCAATTACCTGATTCCATTGATGTGTGGCGCCCGGGACATGGTGTTTCCCTATGTCAACATGATCAGTTACTGGGTTTACCTGCTCGCCGTGCTGGTTCTGGTAGCGAGTTTTTTTGTACCCGGCGGAGCAACCGGGTCTGGCTGGACTCTGTATCCGCCACAGGCGATCCTGGAAGGCACCCCGGGCGCCGGCTGGGGCATTATTCTGATGCTGGTTTCCCTGGCGCTATTTATCGTCGGTTTTACCATGGGGGGCCTGAACTACGTCGTCACCGTGCTGCAGGCGCGTACCCGCGGCATGACGCTGATGCGTCTACCCCTCACCGTGTGGGGCATATTTATGGCGACGGTGCTCGCACTTCTCGCCTTCCCCGCCTTGTTTGTCAGCGCCATCATGATGATTCTGGATCATAGTCTCGGCACCAGTTTTTTTATGCCCGCCATCATATCCATGGGGGAACAGATGGATTACGAGGGGGGTAGTCCGGTGTTGTTTCAACACCTGTTCTGGTTTTTCGGCCATCCGGAAGTTTATATCGTCGCGCTGCCAGCGTTTGGCATCGTGTCCGACCTGATCAGCGTGCACGCCCGCAAAAATATCTTCGGTTATCGCATGATGGTGTGGGCCATTGTCGCTATTGGCGCCCTCAGCTTCATCGTCTGGGCGCACCACATGTATGTCAGCGGCATGAACCCCATGTTCGGGTTCTTTTTTGCGACCACCACGCTGATTATTGCCATTCCCACCGCGCTCAAAGTGTACAACTGGGTATTGACCCTGTGGCGCGGCAATATTCGTCTGACAGTACCTATGCTGTTTGCCATCGGCTTTGTATTTACGTTTATTAACGGCGGCTTGACTGGACTGTTTCTCGGCAATGTGGTGGTGGATGTTCCCCTGTCCGACACCTATTTCGTCGTTGGTCATTTTCATATGGTAATGGCCGTGTCCCCAATCCTGGTAGTGTTTGGGGCCATTTATCACTGGTACCCTAAAATTACTGGCCGCATGCTCAACGACAGCCTCGGGAAATTCCACTTCTGGGTAACCTTTCTCGGCACCTATGCCATTTACTATCCCATGCACTACCTGGGGTTTCTCGGTGTACCCAGAAGATACTACGCCATGGGCAACACCGATTTCATCCCCCAGTCCGCACAGGATATCAATGCGGCTATTACCATTGCGGCACTGGTGGTTGGCGCGGTTCAGGTGGTGTTCCTTTACAACCTGATGATCAGTTACTTCAGGGGCAAACCGGCGGGCGGCAATCCGTGGGGCGCCACCACCCTTGAGTGGCAAACCCCTGACACTCCACCCAAACACGGTAATTTTGGCGGCCAGTTGCCTGTGGTGTACCGCTGGGCCTACGACTACAGCGTGCCCGGAGCAGAACAGGATTTCATTCCGCAAAACCAGCCACCCAAATCGCCGCCGCGGCATGACGAGGGGACCTTATGACAATCACGCTGGTATTTCTCGCGGGGCTCATGGCTACCGTGGTGTGGTGGCTAGTCAGGCAGACGGTCAGCGTCAGTCCTTGGATTGCGGACAGTGGCACGGAGCCCATCGAAAACACCCGCGGCCTGCATGTTGCGACGTTAAAGGTGGGACTGGGTGTATTCCTCGGAGTGGCGACGTCCCTGTTCGCGCTGTTTGTCAGCGCCTACATGATGCGCATGGAAGCCCGCGACTGGCTCACCCTGGACGACCCGGCGATCCTGTGGGTCAATACCGCCGCACTTATCGTCGCCAGTGTTTTTTTTCAACACGCCAACAACCTGGCCAAAAAGCAACAACTACATAAAATGCTGAACCCGCTGCTGCTCGCGGGCCTGTTTACTTTTCTGTTTCTGTTCGGACAACTGCGTGCGTGGCAGGAACTCAATGACGCCGGATTCTATGCGTCGAGCAACCCCGCCAATGCTTTCTTTTTTCTACTGACCGCGGTTCACGGCCTGCACTTACTCGGGGGACTGTGGGTGTGGGGCACGACTGTGCTGACCAGCGGTTCCGAGCAGGATCTGGAAAAAACCGTCAGGCGGGTTGATCTGTGCACGGTCTACTGGCATTTCCTGCTGGCTGTGTGGCTGGTTTTATTTACGTTGCTACTAACCACCTAGAGAACACCGGTTATGAATACAGAGCATGCCGCCAACCCCGAGAATTTCCCCGCGGACGGACTGGAAAGTATTATCGCCGACTGGTCTTCCGATCAGAGAGCGTTTAAGAAAGTGCCCTGGGGCAAGGCCATGATGTGGATATTCTTGCTCAGCGACACATTTATTTTTACCTGTTTTTTGACCAGCTATATGACCGTGCGCATCTCCACCACCGTACCCTGGCCAAATGCCAGCGAAGTATTCGCGCTGACCATCGCCGGACAACATATTCCACTATTGCTGATCGCTATCATGACGTTTATTTTAATCAGTAGTAGCGGCACCATGGCCATGGCGGTTAAATTTGGCTACGAAAAAAATCGCAAGCTGTGCGGCATTCTGATGTTGATTACCGCGCTGTTCGGCGCATCGTTTGTCGGCATGCAGGCCTTTGAGTGGACTAAACTGATCGTCGATGAAGGCGTGCGGCCCTGGGGCAACCCCATGGGGGCCGCGCAATTCGGTTCCGCATTTTTTATGATCACCGGGTTTCACGGTTTCCACGTTTCCATTGGCGTCATATTCCTGGTCATAGTTGCGGTTAAAGTATTGCGCGGCAGTATCGATATGGGAAAACCGGGGTTTATGACCGGTCGCCCTGGCAACTACGGGATGGTGGAAACCATGGGACTGTACTGGCATTTCGTGGATCTGGTCTGGGTGTTTATTTTTGCCTTTTTCTATCTGTGGTAGGGGATTGTGATGGCGCAAACACATACCGAAGGTCAGCAACATCCGATTAGCATCTATCTCTGGATCTGGGGACTATTATTTATTCTCAGTGCCTTTTC
>JBFJMM010000118.1:0-7184 GCA_041633885.1 Porticoccaceae bacterium | reverse complement strand
GACCAAGAGCACCAAAGCCTCCAAGGCAGCGGTGAAGAAAGCTAAAACTGCGGCTAGCAGTGCCAACAAGGCGATGACTCAGTTACGAGCTAAAGTAAGTGTTGCGAAGGCGGATGCACGTGCGGCCGCAGCATTGAACCGGGTCAAAGTCGCTGAAGCGAAGGCCAAAGCCAAGTTGGAAAAAGCCAGCAAAGCGATGGCCAGGAAGGCGCAGTCGGATCTGAAGGTGGCGCTCAAGAAGTTTGAAGCCCGTTGGAAGAAAAAGCGCGCAGCGGCCGACGCCAAAAAGCTTAAGACCAGCGAACGTAAAGCTGCTTCCCGCCTGAAAGCGGCCCAGAAGAAGGCCACCAGTAAGGCTAAGGCGGCGGTTGCCAAGGCAGCGAAAAAAGCCGCACCGAAAAAGGCGACCAAGGCTCGCAAAGCCAGGACAGTGGTTGCTAAACCCGCGGTCAAGACTGTAAAAAAAGCCGCCGGCAAGCGCGGTCGTCCCGCCAAGGCCAAAACCGTTGCCAAGAAAACCGCAGCGAAGAAGCCAGCAGCTCGACGTGGTGCACGTAAGAAGAAATAATCTTTGGGTTGAGCCTCATGTGCCCAATGCTTTCTTCGTAGCAATGCGCAAATAGGTTAAAATCCCCCGCCTTACAGCAGGGGATTTTTTTATGCCTGGCATTTGGGCGGCGCCATGACGCGTATTCTGGCTCTCGACACATCGCTACAAACCTGTTCCGTTGCGTTGCATCATAACGGTTCCGTGCTCGCCCGCAGCCAACAACTGGCGAAGGGGCACAGCCAGCTGGTTCTACCCATGGTAGACGAACTGCTTGCGGAGGCGGGTTTGTCCCTCGGCCAACTGGATGCCCTGGCTCTTACCATCGGCCCAGGTTCGTTTACCGGCCTGCGCATCGGTGTCAGTGTGGTGCAGGGCCTGGCGTTTGGCGCGGACATTCCGGTAGTGCCGCTGTCAACTCTACGGACCCTCGCCGCGGGTGCCATCAGGCGCCACGGCGTGCAGCAGCAAGCTACGATTTTGCCGGCTTTCGATGCCCGTATGGGGGAAATTTATTGGGGGCTGTATCGGAATGTGGATGGCAAACCGGAGGCATGTTGCGCCGACGCGCTCAACGCTCCTGAGGCAGTTGGTCTGACAAGCGATGGGGTACGTGGTGGTGTGGTTACCCTGGGTGTCGGCGACGGCTGGCGGTATGCTTTGGCATTTCCTGTAACAGCGCAAACGATGCAAATAGAATGTCAGCCTTTGGCGCAGGACCTGGTGATACTTGCGTTGGACAAGTATGCCGAAGGAGAAGCAAAACCGGTGGATCAGCTCACGCCGGTCTATTTACGGGATACTGTTAGTTGGCAAAAGCGTACCCATTTACGGCCCAGGGGCTGAGGGAGTCTCGTGATGGAGTGGCTACAACTCGCGGCGCTCGCAATTATGCAGGGGCTGACTGAATTCTTGCCGATCTCCAGTTCCGCACACCTTATTTTGCCGTCTCAGTTGTTGGGGTGGCCCGATCAGGGATTGGCGTTTGACGTGGCGGTTCATGTGGGCTCGCTGACTGCGGTTGTTGCGTATTTCCGGCATGATTTGCGGGAGATAATGTGCGCCTGGTTGCGGCAGGTCCGTGGTGGGGCAGTCACTGCAGAGAGTCGCCTGGCCTGGTTGTTGGCCGTTGCCACGGTGCCAGTTGGCCTGGCGGGTTGGTTTTTTGACTCATTTATCGAGACCCACTTACGCTCCGTAACTGTGATTGCGGGTACCACCATTGTGTTTGCAGTTTTACTCGGCTGGGCCGACAGAAAAGGTGCGCGCACAGGTAATTTGGCGTCGCTTACCCTTGGCGCCGCGCTGGTGGTGGGCCTCGCCCAGGCGCTGGCGTTGATTCCCGGCACCTCGCGATCCGGTATTACCATGACTGCAGGGCTGGCTCTCGGCCTCGACCGCCAGAGCGCAGCGCGGTTTTCGTTCCTGCTGGCGATTCCAGTCATTGTGCTTAGCGGAGGATATAAAGCGTTGCAGTTGACTGCAGCTCACGCCGTACCCTGGGGTGATCTGTTCCTCGGCGCGGCGCTATCGGCACTTACAGCCTGGTGCTGTATTCGGGTTTTTTTGGCAATTATTGATCGCATCGGCATGATGCCTTTTGTCTGGTATCGTTTGCTGATGGGCGTTCTACTGCTGGTATTTTTAGCAAATGGTGCTTAACAAATGGCTATAACGGATGTCGCATTTCTGGGCCTGGGGGTCATGGGGTATCCCATGGCGGGCCATTTGCGCAGGGCGGGCCTGAACGTGACGGTTTACAACCGTACCGCCAGCAAAGCGGCGCAGTGGTGTGAGAGCTATGGCGGAAAAAGCGCTGCTACGCCCGCGCTGGCCGTGCACGGGGCGCAGGTGGTTTTCGCCTGTGTCGGTCGCGACGCGGATGTGCGGGAAATTACGGTGGGTGAGCACGGTGCCTTTGCCGCAATGGCCAGGGACGCGGTGTTTATCGATCACACCACTACATCAGCCGAACTGGCCCGGGAACTGTCGGTACTGGCCTGTGGGGCCCAACTCCATTTTATCGACGCGCCGGTATCCGGTGGCGAACAGGGCGCTATCAATGGGGCGCTCACTGTGATGTGCGGTGGCGACTCCGCCATATTTGATCGCGTGCAGTCGGTGGTGGCGCACTTTGCGAAAGCAGTAACATTATTGGGGCCGGTGGGCAGCGGACAGCTGTGCAAAATGGTCAATCAGATTTGTATCGGTGGGCTGGTGCAGGCGTTGGCGGAGGGTTTACATTTTGCAGGTCAGGCCGGTCTCGATGCCCAGCAGGTGATCGACGTAATCTCCCAGGGTGCAGCCCAATCCTGGCAAATGGACAACCGTCACAAAACCATGCTGGCCGGAAAGTACGAGCACGGATTTGCCGTGGACTGGATGCGCAAGGACCTGGGGATTGTTCTCGACGAAGCCCGTCGCAATGGCGCACAAATACCGGTGACTGCACTGGTGGATCAATTTTACGCGGACATTCAGGCCTGCGGTGGCGGTCGCTGGGACACCTCCAGTCTGCTCACACGCTTGCAGCAGGATTCGTCGGCAGCCGAACAATAATGTTTTACTGAGGTCATTATGGAGCAGGTGGAATTCAATCGCGGTTTACTGGCATTTATCGGTGCTTCTCCGACCCCCTTTCACGCCGTCGCAAATGCCGCCGCGCTGTTGCGCGAGGCGGGTTTTCGCGAAATCGATAACGGTTGTGGCGAAGCCTTAAATGCAGGCCAGCGTTATTTCACCACCCACAATGGCTCGTCCATCGTTGCCTGGGTCATGGGTAAAACCGCGCCAGCGCAATCCGGTATTCGCATGGTGGGCGCGCACACAGACAGTCCCTGTTTAATGATCAAGCCGCAACCGGAACTTACCACTGCAGGTTATTTTCAGCTGGGCATAGAGGTGTATGGCGGCGCGCTACTCAACCCCTGGTTCGATCGGGACCTATCCATCGCGGGGCGTGTGGTGTATCGGGACACGGGTAGCGGACAACTGCACCAAACACTAATCGATTTCAAAAAACCGGTAGCGGTGATTCCGAGCCTGGCCATTCACCTCGATCGCGACGCCAACACGGCCAGAACCGTAAATCCTCAAATCAATCTGCCGCCACTACTGTTCCCACTGGCCGAAGGCCGCTACAAAACCTTCCGGGACTTGCTGGTTGGCGAACAATTTTCCGGTGTCGGTTCCAAAAGCGTGGAAGTCGTCGACTACGAACTCAGTCTGTACGACACCCAACCACCGGCACTGGTCGGCTTGCACGACGATTTTATCGCGTCCGCGCGACTCGACAACCTGCTCAGCTGTTACACCGGCATACAGGCATTATTAAACGCGGACGACAGCGTCACCAGCCTGCTGGTGTGTAGTGATCACGAAGAGGTTGGCAGCGGGTCCGCCAGTGGTGCGCGTGGGCCGTTACTGCAATCGGTGCTCAACAGCATGATTCCCGAGCAGACGCAACGAGCCGCGGCGATTGCCCGTTCGCTGATGATTTCCGCCGACAACGCCCACGGCGTACACCCCAATTACATTGACAAGCACGATGTGAACCACGGCCCTATTCTCAATCACGGCCCGGTGATCAAGGTCAACAGCGGTCAGCGTTATGCCACCAACAGCATTACCTCGTCACTGTTCCGGCAGTGGTGCGCCCAGGAAAACGTCCCTGTGCAATCCTTTGTCACCCGCGCCGATATGGGATGCGGCAGCACCATCGGCCCGATTACCGCCGCCGAAATTGGCGTGCCAACCCTCGATGTCGGTGTGCCGACCTTCGCCATGCACTCCATTCGCGAACTGGCCGGTTCCGAAGACGGCTTTGGCCTGTTCAAAGTGTTGCGCGCCTTTTATCGCCACCGGGACGCGTTAACCATTAGCCCCTTGACATAGGGACCATGGGTACTGGGGGCCGCGGGATTATTCACCTATATGAGTATGTATAAATAGCTGGCAGACAAAAAATAGCCAGTCAGCAACCTGGCTTAACGGAACTCAACAAGGTAGCATCGAACGGTCGCGCACCTCTGTGCAGATCTGCAATGGCAAAGATGACGCCATGCACAGGGATATGTATTTACTTCGACGCAAGCGCCAACAACAGGGAATATCCGGTCAAAGGAACGGATGGTCAAATGATGTATAACTCCACAAGGTGAAGTTATGGATATAGGCGTTTTTTCAGTTCTGCCGGATATGACGGCCGACCCGGCGGTCGTCGCAAAGCACGCGGAAGACGTCGGCATCGAGTCCTACTGGGTGCCGGATCACACCATCCTGCCGGTGAAATCTTCCGATGAATATCCCGGCGCCGCCCCCGGCGCACCGCCACCGGATTATCTGTGGCAGATGCCAGACCCGCTGCTGTCCCTGATGCGTGCCGCCGCCGTGACCCGGAAAATCAAATTGGGCACCGGCATCATGCTGGTGCCCGAGCGCAACCCGCTGCTGGCCGCTAATATGATAGCGACCCTGGACGCCGCATCCGGAGGCCGCTTTCTGATGGGTATCGGCGCGGGCTGGAATCGGGAGGAGACTGAAATTCTTGGCGGTAACTTTGACCGACGCTGGGGACAGACCAAGGATTATATTCTGGCCATGAAGGAGCTGTGGACCAGGGAAGAGTCCGAGTACCATGGTGAGTTCATTGATTTTCCGCCCGTGCGGTGTTTTCCGAAACCGCATCATAAACCCCACCCGCCGGTGCTGCTCGGTGGTTTTACCGCCACGCGGGTCTACAAACGCATTGCCGAATGGGGTGATGGCTGGTTGCCCATCGTACAGACCGTCGAACAGTTTTCCGAGGGCGTGGAAAAGCTCAAGCGCGCCGCCGACGCGGCCAATCGCGACTACAGTGAACTGACCAGAACCGTATTCAGCATTAACGGCCAGTGGCGCAAACCCGAGGAGCTGCGCGCACTGGAACGGGCCGGCGCCGACCGGGTCGTGTTATGGCTGCCGGAAGGACACGTGGATGTGATTCTCGAAGATATGGACAATATCGCCAGAACGCTCCTGTAAACCGATGATAACCCGGAGGCAGCGGGGGGTTACTGTGCCCCCAGGCCGCCGTCCACCACGAATTCTGCGCCGGTAATAAATGCGGCTTCGTCAGAGCACAAAAACAGCGACATGTAGGCAATATCAATGGGTCGGCCAATCCTGCCCATGGGCGTATGTTCGATCAGCCCTCCGAGGTGTTCGTCTGGCAACGACGCCAACAGAAGCGGTGTTTTAATAATGCCGGGGTGAACCGAATTAACCCGTACGCCCTGTCGTGCGTATTCGAGAGCAGCGGATTTACTAAGTAAACGTACCGCCCCCTTTGCCCCGTGGTAGGCAATCATCGCCGGAGAACCGACAATGCCGTACAGGGAGGAAATATTCACGATAGCGCCGTTGCCTGATTTTCGCAGTTCAGGCATGACATGTTTCATGCCCAGCCACACACCGGTTTGGCAAATGGCAACGACACGGTTGAATGCTTCGAGCGTTTCACCTTCGACGCCTTCCATGCTGGCGACCCCAGCGTTGTTTACCAAGGTGGTGATTGCGCCATAGTTTTTAACTGTCGTTTGTACCAGCGCCGCCCATTCGGTCTCGCTGGTGACGTCGTGGCGCACAAATATCGCATCGCCACCTTGCGCCTGAATAGCTGCGACCACCTGTGCGCCGAGCTCCTCCTGAATATCGCTGATGACAACCTTTGCACCCTGTTGTGCAAATAAATGGGCGTGTGCCTCGCCAATCCCGCTGGCACCGCCGGTGATAATGGCTACTTTGTCTGCGAGTCTGTTATCCATTCGATGTATCCTTTTATAGTTTTAGTGAGCTGGGCGGAGTTGGTAGGATAGTCAGTAATTCTGTGAGGTTTCGGGCGAAAGAACAAGCGGGGCGCTATCTAATATGCGGGCGTCTAGTCTAACGACAAAAATGATTGCTAAACTCGATAGAATCAATATATTGAACCTAATAAATGCGACGGCGTCAGGGAATGGTATACCGGCCAGGCCGCAAAACACCCCAAATCCGGCACCTATACCGCACATGCCCGGATTACCAACATATGCCGTATGTGCAGTTCATCAATAGTTGGGCAATAAAATGATTGGCGATTCTTTAATGGTCATTCGGTTCGAAGAAGTATGGAAATCTTTGAAGAACGAGAGCGTACGAGGCGGCGTAATTATTGCCGCGGCGGTCATTGAGGAGCAGCCAGAAGAACTTCTTAAGAATCGTTTAGTGCTTTGTTGCGAAGAGCGCGATGCTCTTTTCGAAGGAGTCAATGCGCCAATAGACACGATGTCGTCCAAGATGGAACTTTCGTATCGCACGGGGTGTTTTAATTCTAAACTAAGAAAGAGCTTACACATTTTGAGGAAGCTGAGAAATGAGCTCGCTCACTTATCTCACGATATAAGTTTTGAAACTCAATCCGTGAAAGATAGAACTAGAAATTTATTAAAATTAAATCGTGAATTTGTTGAATTTTACTGGAGAATATTCGACCACAAAACTATGCTCTTGTTGGGGTGAAAAACCCGCCAGAGTGCAAAGAATTTTTCACTGATATGCTGCAGAATGCGGGTTATAGGCACACTTTTGAAATATGGGCAAGTGCCGTTGCTGGAGGGCT
>JBFJMM010000117.1:0-7188 GCA_041633885.1 Porticoccaceae bacterium | reverse complement strand
TGCACTTTCGGTAGTCCCGTCCTTGAGTTGTCGATCGGCCGTTTCGGCCGCCATGGCCCACATCAGGGCCAGCGACACATAGCCCGCGTACATCAGATAGTCGAAGGAGGCCGCGCCCACCTCCTCCGGGTCCTGTAATGCTCTGAAGCCAATATCGCGAGTCAGTTGCTCCCACTCGTCGGCCAGATCCCGCAGCGGACGAATAAATTCGGCCATGGAGGGATTGTCCGCGCAGGTCGCGCAGTAGGCCCGAATTCGGCCGGTAATCAGTCCCAGCGCCTTGCCCTGGGTGCCGAGCACCTTGCGGCCCAACAGATCGAGGGCCTGAATCCCGCTGGTACCCTCGTAGATGGTCGAAATACGCGCATCGCGCAGATTCTGCTCCATCCCCCACTCGCGCACATAACCGTGACCACCGAACACCTGCACACCGAGACTGGCGCTCTCCACACCGGTTTCCGTGCAGAAGCCCTTGGCTATGGGCGTCATCAGGGCGAGAAACCGTTCAGCCTGCTCGCGCTCCACCGCATCCGTGGACAGATGGGTGATGTCTACCTCGTGGGACAAATAGTGAATCAGCAGCCGGTTGCCCTCCGCAAACGCTTTAATCGTGAGCAACATACGCCGCACATCGGGGTGTACGATAATCGGGTCGGCCGGACCTTGCGGATTCTTCGGGCCGCTCAGGGAGCGCATCTGCAGGCGTTCGCGGGCGTATGCCACCGCCCCCTGTAACGCGACTTCGGCGTTAACCACGCCCTGCATGGCCGTGCCGATGCGCGCCACATTCATAAACGTGAACATGCAGTTCAACCCGCGATTTACTTCCCCCAGTAAAAAGCCCCGCGCGTTATCGAAGTTCAACACGCAGGTTGCGTTGCCATGCAGGCCCATCTTGTGCTCGATGGAACCGCAGCTGACCCCGTTGGCTTCGCCAACACTACCATCCGTCGCAGGCATAAATTTCGGTACGATAAACAGGGAAATACCCTTGGTGCCCGGCGGTGAATCCGGCAATCTGGCCAGCACAATGTGTACGATGTTGCCAGACACATCGTGGTCCCCCGAAGAAATAAATATCTTGGTGCCGGTAATGCGATAACTGCCGTCCGCCGCGGGCTCGGCCCGGGTGCGCAGCATGCCCAGATCCGTGCCGCAGTGCGCCTCGGTCAGACACATGGTCGCCGACCACTCGCCGGATACCAGTTTGGGCAAATACGTCCGTTGCTGCTCGGGGGTGCCATGGGCAGTGATGGTGGCGCGGGCACCCTTGGTCAAACCCGAGTACATATCCCACGCCCAATTCGCCGCGCCGGTAAATTCAGTGACAATGTTTTCCACGGAAGGTGGAAAGCCCTGACCACCAAACGCGACCTGCCCGGTCAGCGCCGGCCAGCCATCGGCAACATACCGTTGATAGGCATCTTTAAACCCGGCGGGCGCGCGCACGCCCTCCGCGCTCCAGGTGCAACCTTCCTCGTCGCCGCTACGATTGAGGGGCGCCAGTACATTTTCGCTAAAGGTAGCGACCGCCTCGACCACAGCGGCCATCACATCGGGCGTGGCGTCAGCACAGCCGGGTAATGATTGCCAGTGCTTGTAAAAATCAAACACTTCGTTACGCACAAACTGCATATCGCGAACCGGGGCTTTGTAAGCAGGCATAGCTACATATCCAGGGGTTTCGGGGACGCCAGAGTCTAAGCCCGCCGGGCATCAAAAGACAGTGACGAGACCTGTTTTGTATGACTCTGGAGTCAAAAAAGCGGGTCGATATTGAGGTGTTGAGCCACGGATTCGGGCTCAGCGCGATCACAAAATGGCACCACCCCAAGCAGCGGATACGGCAACCGGGCGCTCAGCGTCGCAAGATTTTCTCGATGGCGGGCCATGTCCGGTTGCACACTGTTGGCGACCCAGCCGGCAATCGCCAGCCCGTCGTGCCTGATGGCTTCCGCGGTAAGCAGTGCGTGATTGATGCATCCAAGGCGCATGGCAACGACGACAATTACTGGAATCGCGAGAAGTCGGGGAATGTCCGCAAAAGTTTGGGTCGCATTGAGAGGCACTCGCCAGCCACCTGCCCCCTCAATCACGACCAGATCGGCACCGCAGTCCATTATCCGGCGACCCGCCGCCGCCAGCCCCTGGGCTTGTAGTTCGATGCCGGTATCAGCCGCCGCAATATGTGGTGCAATCGGCTCCCGCAGCGCCACCGGATTGATCGCCGCATAGGGCAATTTAATTGAAGCCGTGCGTTGCAGAAGCAACGCGTCGTCGTTGCGCAACCCGTCCAAACCCGGTTCGCAACCCGCGGCCACCGGCTTGGCCGCGGCCGTGCGCAGGCCGCGCCCGTTGGCGGCGTGCAGCAACCCCGCCGCAATAAGTGTTTTACCTACCCCGGTATCGGTACCGGTTATAAAATACGTTGCCGCCATCAACTGCTCCGCAGGGCGGTATCCAGCGCCGCCAGCAAACCATCGATATCCCTATCGCTGTGTTCAGCATTGATTGTGATGCGCAGCCGGGCGCCGCCTTTGGGTACGGTGGGAGGACGAATCGCTCCCACCCAGTAGCCCGCCGCGCGCAGCGCGGTACCCACCGCGACGACTTTGGCGTCGGCGCCGATCATCACCGGCTGAATGGGCGTGGTGGAAGGTAACAGCGGCAGAGACAGTTGTTGCGCACCCCGTTGAAAGCGGGCGATCAGACACTGCAGTTTTTCTCGGCGCCAGGTCTCGTTCTCTACCAGCTTGAGGCTGACCCGACTGGCCGCCGCGACGGCCGGCGGTAGCGCCGTGGTGTATATGTAGGTGCGACTGAATTGAATCAGGGTTTCGATCAACGGCTCACTACCTGCCACAAAGGCGCCAAAAGATCCCAATGCCTTACCCAGCGTGCCCATCAAGATGGGCAGGCGCGCGGCATCCAGCGCAAAGTGCTCCGCCACACCCCCGCCATTTTTGCCCAGCACACCAAATCCGTGGGCGTCGTCGACCATTAGCCAGGCCCCGGCGTTGGCGGCAATGTCGGCTAGCTGTGGCAACGGCGCGAGGTCACCATCCATACTGAACACGCCATCCGTTGCAATCAGTTGACGGCCCCCTTGCCGCGCCGTTAACAGCTTGCGCAGTGCGGGCAAATCACCGTGGGGGTAACGCTCGAAATCGCCCTTGCACAGAAAACCGCCATCCAGCAACGACGCGTGATTGAGGCGATCCTGCAATACTCGATCACCCGTTCCCATCAGCGCACCGATGGTACCCAGGTTGGCCATATATCCGGTGGAAAACAGCAGCGCGCGGGGTCGGCCGGTAAAAGCCGCCAGCTCCTCCTCCAGCGCGTGGTGCTCACGGCTGTGACCGCTGATCAAATGGGACGCACCGCTGCCCACACCGTACAGGTTTGCCGCCGCCTGGAACGCGCCGACAACCGCTGGGTGATTGGCCAACCCAAGATAGTCGTTACTGCTGAATGCAACACAGGTCGTGGCTCCCACCCTGACCTGACGACCCTGCGGGGAATCGAGGGTGAAGCGGTGGCGGTACAGCCCCGCAGCGCGCCGCGCCGCGAGCCCCGCTGCCAGCTCCCGGTCGAGGGCGCTCACGGTTAATGGGAGGCGTTATAGAACAGGTGGGCAGTAGCGGCACCCTGAACCTGATCGTGCAACGCCCCTGCCACCTCCCCGTCGTCCTGTGCGGCGGAAGTTTCCTCTGGGGTAATACCCAGACGCGCGAATAACTGTCGATCCCTGTTGGCCTCGGGGTTGCCCGTGGTCAGTAACTTCTCCCCGTAAAAAATAGAGTTGGCGCCCGCCAGGAACGTCAACGCCTGCATCTGTTCATTCATATCTTCGCGCCCGGCAGACAGGCGCACATGGGAGCGCGGCATCAATATCCGCGCCACGGCAACGGTGCGAATAAAATCAAAGGGGTCGAGGTCTTCCTGAGTATCCAGGGGCGTGCCCTCCACCTTGACCAGCATATTGATCGGCACCGATTCGGGATGTTCCGGCAAATTGGCCAGTTGCATCAATAACCCGGCGCGATCTTCGAGGGCCTCACCCATGCCGACAATGCCGCCGCAACACACTTTCATCCCGGCGCCGCGCACGTTTTCCAGTGTCGCGAGCCGATCCTGGTAGGTGCGCGTGGTGATAATTTCGCCATAGTATTCCGGGGACGTGTCGAGATTGTGGTTGTAATAATCCAGACCGGCCTCCGCCAACGCACCCGCCTGCGCGGAGGTCAGCATGCCGAGGGTCATACAGGTCTCCAGCCCCAACCCCTTGACTTCCCGCACCATGCCAATGACATGGGGCATATCCCTGTCCCGCGGTGAACGCCACGCCGCACCCATGCAGAACCGCGTGGCGCCGCTCTGTTTGGCAGCCCGCGCAGCGGCAAGTACCTGCTCCAGCTCCAGCAGCTTTTCCTTTTCCAGGCCGGTGTTGTAGTGACCGCTCTGGGGGCAGTATTTACAGTCCTCGGGACAGGCGCCGGTTTTTATCGAAAGCAGGGTGCTGACCTGCACCCGATTGGGATCAAAATGGGCCCGATGCACGCTCTGCGCCTGAAACATCAGGTCGCTGAAGGGTTGTTGCAACAGGGCTAATATATCGTTTTTGGACCAGTCGTGACGGACGCTGTTCATAATCAATCCAGTTGCCAGATAAAAACCAGTGAGCCATGATAATGCAGGCTCAACCACTGTCAACCGAATACTGATCGTGCGGTTAACCAATGGTCACGGCCCCGACTGGCGATAACGAACCCGGCACGCTGTTTGACCCGCTGGACAAGGAGCAGGGATGCCCTCTTTTAGCTTTCGACTGTTTCCGGGTCGCTGTGTGTTGTGCGGCGGCAACAGCACGTGCAACCGAGATCTGTGTGCAGGTTGTGAACAGGATCTGCCGTACATCGCCAGCGCCTGCGCGCGCTGCGCCATGCCCCTGCTCACGACCGGCGTCTGTGGCCCATGCCTGCACGCGCCGCCGTTGTTCTGCCGAGCACTGGTGCCTTTTTGCTATGCCGCACCGCTGGACGCACTGATTAAGCGTTTCAAGTACGGCGCGGATCTCGCCAGCGGCCGCGTCCTTGGCCAGCTGTTCTGCAATCACCTGCACGCTGTCCGTGCCAGTCAATCCCGCGCCGCAGACCGGGCTCTCCCAACCTGTATCGTGCCTATGCCGCTGCATCCTGGCCGCCGCTGGTCGCGGGGCTTTAATCAGTCTGTTGAGCTGGCGCGGGTCATCGCCAGGGAATTCGACCTCCCCTGCCAGATACGTGGCGTCCGGCGCGTCATCAACACGGCCGCGCAACAACATTTGCCGCGCCCTGAGCGGCGACGTAATGTACGCGACGCTTTTTCCATCGCAGCCGATATTAACGGTCAACAGATCGCCATTGTGGACGACGTGATCACCACGGGTAGCACCGCAAATTCCCTGGCTGGCGCATTACTCGGCGCGGGCGCGAAGGAAGTTGAGGTGTGGGCAATCGCCCGCGCCACTGGCAAATTAAGCGGGGCGAGTCGATAATGAGCGTATGGACAAGAAAACGCAGCTTTGCAATGAGACATTGTGGCAACAGATATTCGACGAGGTCAGCGTAACCTCCGCTCAGGAGCCCGTGCTCGCCAGCTTTTTGCACGCCACCATCCTCAATCACAAGACGCTGGCGGCGGCGCTCAGCTTCCATCTTGCCAACAAGCTGCACAGCGACGTCACCCCGGCTCTGTTGTTACGGGAGGTGTTTGACGAGGCCTTCGGCTCGGATCCGGCTATTATCGACAGCGTACGTTGCGACATTATCGCCACCTACGAGCGGGATTCCGCCTGCGACAGTTTTGCCACGCCGTTTTTATACTACAAAGGCCTGCACGCCCTGGCCGGGTATCGGGTCGCCCACTGGTTGTGGCACCACCACCGTCGCCCCCTGGCGCTGGTTCTGCAGAACCGTATTTCTGTCGTGTTTGGCGTCGATATTCACCCGGCCGCACGTATTGGCAAAGGCATTATGTTTGATCACGCCAACGGGATTGTGGTGGGGGAAACGGCGGTAATCGAGGACTGCGTCTCCATGATGCAATCGGTCACCCTCGGCGGCACCGGCAAGGACACCGGGGACCGGCATCCAAAAATTCGCCGCGGCGTGCTGATTGGCCCCGGCGCAAAAATTCTCGGCAACATCGAAATCGGTGAGGGCGCAAAGATAGCCGCCGCCAGTGTGGTGCTCAGGGATGTCCCAGCCCACGCGATTGCCGCCGGGGTGCCGGCCAAGGTGGTCGGCACAACCCATCTTGACGACCCGGCCGAAAAAATGGATCACGGGCTGGAGGGCTGTGGCTGCGATTAGCGCGGAGACGCCCGCATCGGATGGTGGTTAACACAAAATAAACCGCATCCCTTAGATATCACTGAAGGGCACCGCCTGTTGTATGCGCTCCAGACCGAGGAGCACCATCAACAGTCGATCGACCCCCAGGGCGACACCCGCGCTGACCGGCAGGCCCGCTGCCAGCGCCGCCAATAAGTTCTCGTCCGGGGCTACCGTCGGTAATTGGTGTGCCTGGCGCAGCTGGTTGTCCGCATCGAAACGACGGCGCTGCTCCGCCGGGTCGGTCAGTTCAAAATACCCGTTGGCCAGCTCGACACCGTCGATAAACGCCTCAAAACGGCGCGCCACCAGATTGCCACTCTGATCCTCACCCAGTGTCGCCAGCGCACGTTGGCAGGCTGGGTAGTCGTGCACAAAAACCAGTCCCTGCGGTAATTGTGGCTCCACCGCCAGACTGAAAATCAGGTCCAGACACACACTGCGATCCGCCTGCGCCCAATTAGCACCGGCGTAGCGCACCGCCAGTTGCTGTAGTTGTGCGAGATCAGCGCGATGGGGATCGCAACCGGTGACGCCGGTGAATAGACAAGCGTAGCGGTGCGTACTGGGCGTCGCAGCCTGAACAAAACCCGCGGCCACCAGTAACTGGGCGACCTCCGCCATTAACTGGTATTCATCCCACCCCGGCCGATACCATTCCAACAGGGTAAATTCGGTGCGATGCCGACGGCCCTGCTCGCCATCGCGAAACACTTTGCCCAGGTTATAGATTGCGCCCAGCCCAGAGGCCAGCAGACGCTTCATATAGTATTCGGGGGATGTTTGCAGATAGGCCACCCTGCCATTGGCG
>JBFJMM010000116.1:0-7218 GCA_041633885.1 Porticoccaceae bacterium | reverse complement strand
GGGCACGTAGCCTTTGGGATTGACGGCATTAAAATCGCCACCCCCTTCGACGGTTTTGGCCCGCAAATCCACCTTCGCCAGATCCACCTGTAGTCCCGCCTCGCGGCACGCAATATGGGGCGAGAGGGAGCAGGCACCAGGGGCATAAAATAGTTTCATGGAAAACTCCTTAATAAATAAAAAATGACGGATTGAAAATCATTGCCCTAATTTAACGGTATTCAATGGAACTACGTCTTATTCGGCAGGCAAAAGCACATCGAACTTACAAGTTGACTAAAAAGTCATTACTAACCTGAGCGCAGAGACTACACCATTTTTAAATACGCAACCAAGGGTTTTTAGCAGGCGGCTGTTGTCCACATAAACGCTACAGTGCCTTACGGAACAACACCACGCCCCCGGCAAGGAACCGGGGTTCGACACCCCACTGGGCACCCAGCCAGCGGAACGATGCAGGGGCAAAGAATGCCACATGGGTTGGGTCATTTTTATAATGCCAGGCCCCAAAGTCCGCTTCCCGCACCACAGGCTGTGTCATCAGGCCCAACCAGCCCCCCGGCCGCAACAATGCCCACAGCCGAGATAACTCCGCACCCGGTGCCGATAAGTGCTCCACCACTTCCGTGGCGGTGACAAAATCGTAACGTTGTTCAAGGGCGTCGGTATCCGGGGCGTAAAATGGGTCGAAGTTGGTCACGCGATGTCCCAGTTCCGCCAACATCACGCACAGCGTCGGACCGGGACCGGAGCCAAAATCCAGCCCGCTGGAAGCCGGTTCGAGGCGCGCGGCTAATGGCACCGTCATCCGGCTCAGAAAGTGGCGATAGCCCGCGTCCAACGGCCCGTTGCGATGCAGATCGTACTGGGCTTTTTCGGCGCTGCGGGACAGATGATAGGTGCGGGGGACAAATACCAGAGCGCAAACGGGGCACTGACGGTAGCTTCTATCGCGGTCGCGGTGATATTCCCGCGTATCCGCCCCCTTGCACAGGGGGCAGATGCAGCTAGCAGACATCTTATTCGGTACCGCCGACACAAGCCCTGTTACCCGTGCCGAAAATACGAATCAATCGTAGATAATCACGCCGCGGGCATTGCGACCGGCTTCCAGGTCGGCAAAGGCCTGGGGGGCCTCGTCGATGGAGTAGGTGCGCGTTACCATGCGGTCGAGATCGAGTTTACCCCGCTGATACAGGTTCAGATATTTGGGAAAATCCACCTTAAATTCGGCACTGCCGTACATGGAACCCTTGATGGTCTTGGACGTCAGTGGAAACATCAGCGCGTTCAGTTCCAGTTTCTGGGACAGCTTGCCTACCCCGACCACCGTCATCACGCCACCGCGGCGGGTGGCTTTTTGTGCCTGGTCGACCACCGCCGGAATGCCGATGGCTTCAAACCCGTAATCGACGCCGATACCACCGGTTAGCGCCATAATCGCCTTCAACGGCTCCTGCGCGCCGTTTACCAGATCCGTGGCACCCAGTTCCCCCGCCACAGCCAGTTTTTCATCCGACAGATCGACTGCGATGATTTGCGCGGCGCCGGCGATGCGCGCGCCCTGAATAATCGATAGCCCAACCCCACCCGCGCCGAACACCGCAACCGTACTGCCCGGCTTGACCTGGGCCGTCTTGAGCGCCGCGCCGACCCCGGTGGTGACGCCACAACCCACCAGTGCCGCGGCTTTCAGGTCGATGTTTTTGTCGATGGCTACCACGCACATGGCGGGAACCACCGCGTATTCCGCCATATTGCCGAGAAACTGCATGACGTTGATATCCTGTCCATCGAGTTTAACGCGCACGGAACCATCCATCATTTTGCCGGTGGGCACGCTTTCCAGACACAAATAAGGTTCGCTGCGCAGACAGTGATAACACTCACCGCAATGGGGTACAAATGACATGGCCACGTGGTCCCCCACCTGTACATTACTCACCCCCTCGCCCACTTGCTCCACAATACCCGCCCCTTCGTGACCCAGCACCATGGGAAACCCGACAGGAATGGTGCCGTTGATCACCGAGAGGTCGGAGTGGCAGATACCCGTCGCTTTCATCTTGACCAGAATTTCTCCCGCCTTCGGGGGGTCGAGCGTCACGGTTTCCACGCTGAATTTATTCAGTTCGTGGGCAATCACTGCCTTCATCGTTTTCATCGTCAGCTCCTCACTGCAATAGCCAAAAAAGGGGCGCAGTTTACCACCATATGCAGCGACGATGACCTCACCGCTTCAACAATTTACTTTTCCCGCACACCGTATTCCGCTATTTTAACGGGCTCTTTTGTACGAGACCTCGGCCAGCACCATGAGCACCCGTTATTCTTTGCTTCCCGAATGGGCAGAACAGCAAGCCGTTCTGCTGGCCTGGCCCCACCCGTCCACCGACTGGGGCCCCTGCCTGGAGGAAATTCAAAGAGATTATGTCGCTCTGACGGTGGCGATCGCGCACGAGGTAACCCCCATTATCCTGTGTTACGACGCGGCCCACCGCGCCGCCATCCAGGGTCAGCTCCACGGCCGTTGCCCGCGACCGGCGCTCTATCTGGCCGTGCCCTACAACGATACCTGGTGCCGGGATTATGGCCCGCTAACCCTCGCTGCGGGGCAACAGCATCGCCTGCTGGATTTCGCGTTTAACGGCTGGGGGGAAAAATACGCCGCCGATCTGGATAACCATATCAATCGCGCGCTGGACGAACTCTGGGCAGCGCCCCGCCACAGTGTCGACTTTGAACTGGAGGGCGGTAGCATCGAAACCGATGGGGCAGGCACCCTGCTCACCACTCGCCATTGCCTGCTGGAAAGTAACCGCAACACTGGCCTCAGCGAGCCGGAAATCGAACGATTACTGCTCGACAAACTGGGCATGCAACGCATCCTGTGGCTCCGTTACGGGGCATTGCTGGGTGATGATACAGACAGCCACATCGACAACCTTGCCCGTTTTTGCAGCACCGACACCATCGCTTTCGCCAGCTGTGCAGATCGGGAGGATCCCCACTTTGAACCGCTCGTGGCGATGCGCAGCGAACTGGAAAACTTCCGCCGAGCCAATGGCGAGCCCTATCGGTTGCAGGGCATCGACCTGCCCAGCCCCCAGTACGACGCCAACGGTAACCGTCTGCCGGGCAGTTATATTAATTTTTTGATCCTGAACAACAGCGTGATTGTTCCAGTGTTTGACTGCCAGCAGGACGCACCAGCGCTGAGCGCGTTACAGGGGTGCTTTCCCGGTAAAAAACTACGCGCCGTCCCCGGCCGCAACCTGATCAGGCAATACGGCGGTCCCCACTGCGCCACCATGCAGCTACCGAAGGGTACGATCCACCTGCCGGGCGCCGCAGCTACCAGCACCGGCTAGGGGATCGCGCTCCCCTGGAAAGCTGCGAGCATGGAAATTGAGAACCTAAAGGTAAATTAACATGAACGAAAAAACCCTGCGCGTCGGTGTCGTCCAGCAGCCAGCATGGCCCGACAAAAGCAAAAGTCTGGCCGAAACCGAACGTCTGCTCAAACAATTAGTGGACGCCGGCAAACCGGACCTGGTGCTACTGCAGGAACTGCACGGCACCCACTATTTCTGCCAGGTGGAAGACACGGCCCTGTTCGACCTGGCCGAACCGCTGGACGGCCCCAGCGCACAAACCCTGTCCCGCTGGGCCAGGCAGTATCAGTGCGTGCTGGTCGGTTCTATTTTTGAAAAACGCGCCCCGGGCGTATTTCACAACACCGCCCTGGTGTTCGACAGGGATGGCTCGAGGGCGGGGTTTTACCGCAAGATGCACATACCAGACGACCCCGGTTTTTACGAGAAATTTTATTTCACACCCGGCGATGCCACGCGCGCCAATGGCGACAGTGGCTTCGCGCCCATTGCCACCAGTGCCGGCCAGCTGGGGGTGCTGGTGTGCTGGGATCAGTGGTACCCGGAAGCGGCCCGTCTGATGGCGCTGGCCGGCGCGGACATTCTGCTTTACCCAACCGCCATCGGCTGGGATCCAAACGATAGCGACAAGGATCAGGCCAACCAGAAAAATGCCTGGCAAATTATCCAGCGCTCCCATGCCGTCGCCAATCATCTGCCGGTGGTGGTCGCCAATCGGGTTGGCCTCGAAAAAAACCCGTCCGATCAAGGTCAGGGTATTCGATTCTGGGGCGGTAGTTTCATCTGTGGCCAACAGGGGGATATGCTGGCCGAAGGAAATACGGATCACCCCCAATACCTGGTGGCGGAAGTCGAATTGGGGCGCACGGAATCTCTACGCCGCATCTGGCCCTACTTCCGCGATCGGCGTATTGACGCCTATGGGGGATTGCAACGACGTTTTTTGGCGCCCTGAAGTCACGGCAGCGGGGCCCACATAAAATAACGGTTGCAACGGCCCGCTGCTTCAACCCTGTAAATTAAAAGTGGCGTTGGTTGGAGGGCGAACAGCACGCAAATCTAACAGGAGAACAGGCTATGGAAATTAACGGCGGTTGTTTTTGTGGCCAGGTAACGTACCGTGCGCAACTGGACCCGTCCCGGGTTTTGCTCTGCCACTGTCGGGATTGCCAGATATTTGCGGGGACCGCTTACCGCATGTCCGGCATTGTAAAGCCAGCGGATTTTTCTATAACCAGCGGCGAACCTCGGATTTTTGAAAAGCGCGCGGAGAGTGGCGCCGTGCGTCTTATGGCGTTTTGCGCGGCTTGTGGCACGCACCTGTGTTCACTCCCGGCCGATCCCGCCAATGCCACGGCGTTTGTATCCATCCGTATCGGCACGTCACAACAATTTCATGAACTGCAACCCACGACCGAAATATTTACTGCCTCCCGTGTACCCTGGCTGCAAACAAACACAGGTTGCGCCGAGTTTGTCGGCATGCCGCCCCGTGCACACTGGGTTTGAGAGAGAGGCGCTGTTTTGCAGCGCCCACCTTCTTCGGGTCAGACCCTGCTCAGCACGCCTACACCTGGGAACAGGAAGTGTGGAACCTGATGACCAACAGGTCGGGGGCGTCTTACCGACGCCCGTCGGGACAGGGGTTTTAGGACGTTCGACAGGCGGTGATAACCGGCGGCATCGCAGGGGAAGCAGAAGGTGGGGTGGCTGACGGGGATCGAACCCGCGACCACAGGAATCACAATCCTGTGCTCTACCAACTGAGCTACAGCCACCATGGCACTGACTTGCGAGACTCGCTATTAGCCAATATCTTTCGGCACTGTTGGTGCAGCACCTGATTCATCCTATTTCAATCTACAAACCTGGCGCGCCCGAGAGGATTCGAACCTCTGACCCACGGCTTAGAAGGCCGTTGCTCTATCCAACTGAGCTACGGGCGCTACGTGCGCTTTCAAGCATGCCCGGCACTTCGTGTTTCGCGACCATGCGACCCGTGCAACTCCATTTGGGGCGCTACTGATTTTGGTCGGGGAAGAGGGATTCGAACCCCCGACATCCTGCTCCCAAAGCAGGCGCGCTACCGGACTGCGCTATTCCCCGAAAACCGGCCTTGCCAGGAGGCGCGCATGATACAGCCCACCGTATCACCGGTCAATTGAAGCGCAATCCCCTGATTGCTTCAAGTTGCGCCCTCATCGTGAGAAAATACCGTCTGAATTGGCACGCTATCAACAGAGAAAATCATGTCCGCAACTGTGCTCGACGGCAAGAAAATTGCCCAGCAAACCGAAACCGAACTCGCCCAAAGGGTGAACAAGTTAAAAACGCAACATGACGGCAGAGCACCGATACTCGCCACCCTGCTGGTGGGCGACGACCCCGCCTCCGCAACCTATGTGCGCATGAAACAAAACGCCTGCGCCCGCGTCGGGATGGAATCCATCGCGGTGGAACTGCCGCAAACCACCACCACGGCCCAACTCCTGGATAAAATACGCGAACTCAACAGCAACCCGCACTGCCACGGGATTTTATTGCAACACCCGGTGCCCGCGCACATCGCCGAGCGGGATTGCTTCGACGCCATTGCTTTAAGCAAGGATGTCGACGGGGTGACCTGCCTCGGTTTTGGTCGTATGGCCATGGGGGAACCCGCCTATGGCTCGGCCACGCCACAGGGCATTATGCGTTTGCTGGCGGCCTACGCCATCCCCTTGCAGGGCAAACACGCGGTGGTGGTGGGTCGCAGCCCCATTCTCGGCAAGCCGATGGCCATGATGTTGCTGAACGCCAATGCAACAGTCACCATCTGCCACTCGCGCACGGAAAATTTGCGCGACATCGTGCATAGCGCGGATATCGTGGTGGGGGCCGTCGGCAAACCAGAATTTATACGCGGCGACTGGATTCGCGATGGTGCCGTGGTTGTCGATGCCGGCTACCATCCCGGCGGGGTTGGCGATATCGAACTGGGCGCCATAACCGATCGCGCCAGCGCCTATACCCCGGTGCCCGGCGGGGTTGGCCCAATGACCATTAACACCCTGATGCTACAGACGGTGGTGGCGGCCGAGAGGGTAGCGCAACGATGAAGCCGCATACCAATCTGCAGCCCTGCACACAGGGCTGCAGATTGGTATGGAACCTTTTAATACGATGGTCGGGGTCGGCCGGGTCGACGGCACTACCCCGCGCAGGTGTAAAATGACCCTATGAAATATGCAGGAATACAGCGTGTTTAGTTACGTCGACAAAGACATTAAAACCAAGCTCGAACGGGATCACCTGTTGGTGGACGTCGATCAGGATGGCAACGAAATAACCGATGTCACCGGTCAACCTTTTATTTCGGTATTGGGCCCGGTGACCATCCCCCGCATGATCGCTGGAAAGGAAGTGTTGCTGGACTGGTACCCCTTCGTGCGACGCGTGGAGCTCAGCCAGGTCCTGGCCGCCGCCAACGACGTGGCGGGTAGCGAAAGTGCCGCCTTTCGCAATCTTTTGCAGACCAACATGTCGGTCAATTCAGTGTTTGCCCTGCGTGGCTTTCGCGATCACGCGAACCCGTTGGTGCGGGTGCATTCCTGTTGTCTTACCGGGGACATTTTTGGATCACGGCGCTGTGATTGTGGCCCGCAGCTAACCGCGGCGTTTGAACAAATGCTCGGTGAAAAAGGTGGCGCGGTCATTTACATGTCCGGTCACGAAGGGCGAGGCATCGGCCTGTGGGCCAAGGCGATCACCTATTTGTTACAGGACGACGGGCAGGACACGTTTGAAGCAAACGTGTCCCTCGGTTTGCCGGAAGATTCCCGGG
>JBFJMM010000115.1:0-7219 GCA_041633885.1 Porticoccaceae bacterium | reverse complement strand
TAAAAAACCCCGGCTTGCCGGGGTTTTTTATTTGCGGCTCGTCGCGATGCCGCGCCAACCATGGCGTTTTACTAGAGATACACGTTCAGACTTTTATTCATAAAAATATTCTGGTCGAGAATGATTTTGCGTTTGGCGAGCTTCAAGCGGCCCTGCTCGCGGCGGATAAGATCCTCGCGGTGGCCTACCATACTGTGCTCCTCGTCCTCGTTCATATTGCGGTGCACCGTCACCAGGGAATAGACCCGGAATTCCTCGGGGTTGTCCGTCAACTCCACCTCGATATTGGTCACCACATGGGCGATGCGGGTGGCGGGGTCCTCCGACCAGCAGGTGCCGGTCTCGGTGCGCAGTATGCGGCGTTTCAGATCCTCCAGGGAATCGTTGTAGTAGGCCGTGTCGTAAATGGACGGCTCTTTCTCATTTTTGCGATAGCGCTGGTAGCGGTAGGGCATCCAGTAGTGCAAATCTTCGGTGAGCATATCCAGCCAGTCGCGAAATTTCTCGGTGTCCTGCAGGCGCGCTTCCCGGTACAGGAACTGCTGCACCTCGTTGATCAATTCCAGCGACGCAACGGTCGCAGTGCTGTGGCTGATAGTTTGTGCCTGACTCATACTGTCCGTCTCCTAACAGGTGGGTTTGCCGGCGTAGCGTGGGCTGTAGCGGGTCGGCACGTCGTCCCAGCTGTTGGCGTTCATTAAATCGGCCCAGCGCTGATAAAAGTGGCGCTGATTGGCGTCGTTGAACTGACTCTCGTAAACAATGCCAGGTAATTCCGGGTGTTCAATGCGGCGTTTCAGGCCGCACCCATAGTGCAGTTTTTCCCGGCGTGTAATGACGCCCTTGTTAACCCGGGTGTTGCCTTCCCAGTTTTCGCCGTCGTCCATTTCCAGCACGCCGGCGGGGTTAAAGGTCTGCATACAGCCGATATTAATTGCCTGTTTAACATCGTCTGGCATATTTTTATTGACGATGGTCCACATGCGTATTTCAAACTTGCGGGGGCCGCGGGGCAGCCACACGCGAAAGGTTTGAATACCGGGTAAAAAGGAGCAGTTGGGGAACAGGGAAACCGAGGCCAGCGAACCGAATATTTTCGAACGCATCTCGCCGAGGCGTTTGGCCATTTGGGGGCGCAATTTTTCGTAGTACTCCATGACTTTGGGCTGGCCGAGGATGGCGATATCCGCCAGGCCGTCGGTACCAAACTCCCAACCGTGGCCGTTGACGCTGGCATGGTAACTGCCGGCGGGGTCGGCGGGTGGAAACCCCACGTTGTTGTTCATGGCCTTGAATCCGGAGTCGTGGGTCCACAATGCGTGGTAGGCGTCGCCCACAAAGTTTTCGACGCCAAATTTCCAGTTGGCGTTGATGTAGTTCTTAATGCCACCGCCGATAAATTCGGTGCCGCCCTCTTCCTGGTCGAGCATGATGTCCAGGTACCAGCGAAAATCCCCAAGAAATTCCTCCAGCGGCGGCGTTTGCTCATCGAAGGTGGCAAAAATTAAACCTTTGTAGCTGTCGACCTGGGCTTGCTTTAGACCCCATTTACTTTTATCGATATCGCCCTCGTCGTAGACATGTTCATTGGACAGGCCGAGCAGATCGCCGTTGGGACCGAAACCCCAGCCGTGGTAGTTGCAGGTGAAATTACGGGTGTTGCCATCGTCGGCATAGCAAATTTTATTACCGCGATGGGGGCAGGAATTTAAAAACACTTTGACGCTTCCGTCCTTTTGCCGCACAACGATAACGCCATCTTCGCCGATATAGGTGGTGTAGAAATCATTGGCGTTAGGAATCATGGAATCGTGGGCCACAAACTGCCAGGTTCTGGCAAAAATCTGTTCCAGTTCCCGCTGATAAATTTGTTCTTCCCAAAAAATACGCCGGTCAATCCAGCCTTCGTCAACATTGACGTACTGGTGATAATCGTGGGGGTTCGGTGTCATCGCATTCACTGTAAGTCACCTCTTGGGTTGTCAATTTTAATGACAGGACGATAAGTTTGGGCGCGTTTATAGCATGGGGATATTAGTCAAACAACTGACCCGGCGGTAGCGCGTATTCGGTCCCGCACCGCGGGCTGGCCCACTCGAGCCTGTGGCCTTTTAGTGAAAAATTGCCTGCCAGATTATGCGCACCACGGAGGCGATTGGTGCCTGGTGGTGCCGCGTTCACTCCTACATGTACACAACGCCCGTGGTGCGGCGATGGCATCCCGCGAGGTGGTGGGACTGAGTGGCGCCACAGGTACCGGCGTGAGAACAAACTTGATATGTCTTAATGTTGTCGGTTGGATTCCCGTCCCTGCCACGGCGATAGTGGTTTTCCTGAACCCGAGCGGGACGGGTAATTTGCGCTAAGTAGCTGTCGATGGTGGCGGCTGTTCAAAGCGAACCAGCTGGGTGGCCAGGGCGGCGATTACCAATGGCAGTGCCAGTAGCAGGGTGTGAGTCGCCGCCCAGTTCTGCGTGGGGCCGACGAGATAGCCGACCAGGGGTGGGCCAAAAAAAATACCCATGCCCTGACCGGTAACTGCAATGCCGATGACCATGCCGGCGGAGTCTGGAGAAGTCGCAAAGCGTGGCGCCTGGGCGAAAATGGTGGTGGGCACGATACCAGTCACCAGGCCGAACAGCGCGAGTAACGCAATGGCCGATACGCCGTCTCCCAGGGTCAGCACACTCCACAGGGTGGCGCTCACCAGCAGGGCGCAAGCGGCCATCAGGCGGGCGGGCTGCAAACCGCGATGCAGTAACACGCCACCCAGCATGTTGCCGCACATCAACACGGCGGGAAGCAGTGCGGCGAGTAGTGATGCCTGGGTTTTGGTTAATTCGTGGACGGTGTGAAGGTAAGTTGGCAGATAGGTCAAAATACTGAAAAAGCCGCCGCTAAAGCACGCAAAAATAATCCCCAGTAAAATGGGTCCATCAATACCGGTCGCCGTGGGCAGGCGCTGGCGGGGCACACTTACATTGACCCTCGGCAGTTTTAACAGCAGGGGTAATACTAGCAGTGCCATGATGCCGCTGGAGAGCCACAAAGTCCGCCAACCGCCCCCCGCCAACAGGAGCGGGGCGAGCAAAAATATCAGCGAACTGCCCACCGGCATCCACAGTGCCCATACGCCCATGCTCAGGCCCATATCGCCGGGTTTGGACAGGGCAATTATCAGGGCCGGGCCCGCTACCATCACCAGAATCACGCCGACACCTTCCGCGGCACGTTCCACCAGTAACAGGGTCGCGTCGTTTACATGCCAACTGGTCAGGGGTGCGATGACAAGGATCAAGACGCCACCGCTGAGGATGGTGAGGGCGCCGTAGCGCTGTACCAGCCGTCCGGAAATGACCCCCAGTAGCACCGTGGCCAGCGCCACCATGGACATTACCCAACCGATTTGTAACAGACTCAAATGCAAATCCGCGGTCAGATCCAACGCGGCGGGACTCGCCTTGGTCATGGTGAACGCGGCCGCCAGGCCCGCGCCAAAACACACCCATATGCCAAACCAGTTACTGGTTTTCATAGGGTTCGCGCGGCGGGGGCCGCGGCCAGCGGCGGTTTAAAACAGAATGTGGTAACTGCGTACATATGCTGGATCAGGCGGTGAAAAAGGTCGTGAAGTGCGGCGCCAGCAACACGTAGGCCGCGGTCGACAGGGTCATGGCGGTGCAGAACAATTCTGTGTCGAGCTCGAAGCGGTCGCACAGGGCAATGCCGACGACCACGGCGGGCGCCGCGGCAGTCATTGTCGTGGCCAGCAGGGCATAGCCATCGAGGCCGATGAAAGACCCGGTGCCGTAGGCCAGTATGGGGCTGAGCACCAGCTTGATGAGCACCACCGGAACAATTAGCAGTAAATATTTAGTCGAGCCAATGTGCAAAGACATGCCAACCATCAACAGCAACATGGGAATCGCCGCGCTGCCGACCATATGCAGGCCTTCCAGTAATGCGCTCGGTAGCGCCACATCAAACGGCAACAATAGCAGTGCCAATACCAGCGCCCATACCGGTGGCATGCGCAATAACTCCCGCCCCAGGCCGCCGCCGGAAATCCGCGTGCCGAAATGGGCGCACAACAGTACGCCGCCTATCCACACGAACGGCACGGTAATCAGTAAATCATAAATAAGCGGAATACTCGCCCAATCCCTGCCCAGTAGGGCACTTACCGCGGGCAGACCCAGGCCCATGCCGTTGCCGAAGGCGCTGGCCATGATCAGCGCGCCTGCCTGCCCGCGGGTAATGGTGTGGGAGCGCAACAGGGCGGTGTACAGGGCGGCGCTGACGGCGAGCACGACAGCAACGGTGGTGGCGCCGGTGAACGGAATCTGATACAGCTCTTTTTCCAGTGTTGATGTCAGCATCACTTCAAGAATCAGTGCCGGCGCCATCAGGTTGATCACCAGGGCCCCCATGGTGGCGCGCACCTGCTGGGTGGATAAGTTGGCCGGTTCGATGTAACGCCAGATAACCCCGGCGGCGAGCACCAGTATCATCGGCAATAAATGTTGCATGGGGTTTTTCCCTGGTTCAGCCGCGCACCCGCGGCGGCGCGACGTAATGTTTCATGGCTGGTTGGTGGCTGGGAGCGTTTAACTCAGCGATAGTTTTTTCCAGCGCCATATCGTTGTCGGTCATACGCTCCCGTTGGCGCAGGTATTCGAGCCAGGACTCTACCAGAAATGTTTCCGTAAACTGATCAGGCGCGAGAGCATCCTGAAAAATTTCCCAGAAAAATGCCCCGTTGCGCTTGCGGGTGCGGCGAATTTTTTGCATCGCATTCAAAAAGTCCGGCTGGTTGTGGTTGGGGATAATATATTGCACCGTAACCATCACTGGTCCGCGCCCATGGGCGATCTGGATGCTGGATTCAGGTTCGCTGCCCGTGCGCATCACACTGGTTATATTTTTCTGTTCGCTGGCAATCGGAAATAGTCTGCTCAGCAAGAGGGTCGCCAGCAGACCGATAACCGCGCAATAGATGCTGGTGGCGACGCTGGTGATATCGGACAGGTATCCCCACAGGGCGCTGCCCACCGCCGTGCAACCCCCGTAGTTGAGCATAACAATGGATAGCGCTCTGGCCCGCACCCAGTCGGGGACAGTGAGTTGTGCCGTAACGGTCATGGAGGAAAACAACAGAATCCAGGCGATGCCAATCAGCAGGGTCAGGATGGCCACCAGCCAGTAATTGGTGGCGGCGCTCAATGCCAGCAGGGCCAGCGCATAGAGCGCGGTCGCCGCGCCGAACTGCCGGTTGCGGGAGTAGCGCAGGCCCAGCCAGGGTAGCCACATGGCACCCAGCACCGCGCCGAGTCCCGATACGGCCATCAGTAAACCGTAGGTGCTGGCGCTGGCCCCAAGGTCTCGAATCAAGATTACCGCGATCAGCGACCAGAACGCGCTGGCAAAAAAGAAGCAGGCAGCGCTGCGGATTAACACCACCTTCAAGTCCGGTTCGTGGAGGGTGTAACGTAATCCCGCTTTGAGGGCCGACACAAAGCGTTCCACCGGCAGCACGCTATTAAGGGTCGGCAATTTGGGGTGCCAGACTAATAAAGCTACCAGCACAAACACAAAAGACACCGCGTTAATGATAAACACCGGCAGGGCGCCCCAGGACGCGATAACGATGCCACCCAGGGCCGGGCCAATGGCCTTGCTCATATTGGTGCTCAGGGTATTCAGGGTCACCGCATTGCTGAGCTGGGCGCGGGGTACGTAGGAGGGAATGTTGGCCGCCCAGGGGGGGCGCAGCATGGCATTGCCGATTCCCAGGGCAAAGGTGGCGATCAGCAGCCACCATTGCGTGGTGAGTTCCATATGCGTCAGCAGCGAAAGCCACACGGCAGTGGCCAGCATCCACAGGTGCAACACCACCAGTAGCGTGCGGCGGTTGACGATGTCACCCAGGGCGCCAGCCGGGTAACCTACCAGCAGAAAGGGTAGCGTGGCCGCGGTTTGAATCAGGGCGATCATCAGATTGGATGGGGCGAGGCTCGCCATCATCCAGGTCACCCCCACCTCATTCATCCAGGTGCCGATATTGGACACCACCATGGCGATCCACATTACCCGATAGACGGGGAATGACAGGGGAGTCCAGACAGAATTAGAAGGGGTGTGTGCGGAGCTGGACATGGCCATTATTGGTAAGTTGGGGGCGCGTAAACTGCCCGGCGCGAACGATATCGTCCCATCGTCACCACGGTTTCATCAAAAGTAACGCCAGTGATGACCTTGGCGGCACGAGAAATGTAGCACAGTTATTAACTGTTTAGTTAATTAAGTTATTTGTAGTGAAGCTACTTATTCCTTTTAGTTGCTTTAGAATGATTATTAATTACGGTACATTGCACGACGTTAATTGATATATTCGTCATAACCATTAGAAATAACTTCAAAGGGGGAGGAAGAGATGAAATACATCTCCGCTCGAACAATTACAACCACCTGTCTTGGTTTCATTCTCGCCTGTGCGCCCATAGCGGCAGTACATGCATTTAACTTCAGAAGCGGAGATCTGTCCGGCGCGCTGGATACCGACTTGACCTACGGGCTGCAATATCGCACCGAGGATGCGGCGACAGACAACAAAGGTGCCTACGGTAATCGGGCGCTGTACCCCGATCGCGGGGATATCTTCAGTAACCAGGTGCGCGCGTCGGTGACGCTAGCGCTGGAGTGGGGCAACAACTACGGGGCATTGGTGCGCGGCAATGCCTTTTTCGATTTTGAAGGTAATGACGCCAAGTTGCGCGGCGAAGCCCAGGAAGAGTTGGAGAGCCAGGAAAATCTGACCGACGCTTACGTGTACGGCTACTTCGGCGATAATCAACAGCTGATGGTGCGCATCGGTAAACAGGTGATCAGCTGGGGTGAGAACACCTTTATCCAGGGTTCCCTGAATGATATTAATACGGTCAACCTGAGCAGCTTGCGTTCGCCGGGCCGGGAGTTAAAAGACGCATTTGTCGGCACCGATGCAATTTACGCCACCTATAACTTTCTGGAAAACTGGACCCTGGAAGGCTTTGTGCTGCTGGATTTTGACCCAGTAGTTATTGACCCCATGGGCAGTTTCTGGACCACCCTGGACGGCGCCGGTACCGGGGGCGGCCACGATAAAGATGGTAATGGTGTGCTTCTGGAGCCGGGCCCAGTGCCAGGTTCGTTCGGCAATTGTGTCGCAATCGATGGCGGT
>JBFJMM010000114.1:0-7273 GCA_041633885.1 Porticoccaceae bacterium | reverse complement strand
TTCATAAACACTGCGACGGACCCATCTTTTTGTCGCACCACCAGAACCGGATCTTCACCCATGTAGGTCGAAAAAAAATCGCCTGCGTTGGGGATTTGCGATTCATGGGCGAGAAACAACCAGCTACGGGCAAACACCCGTTCCAGCTCCAGCTGATAGATGTCTTCGTCCTGGTAAATATGGGGGTCGAGCAGGCCATTCTCGGTATCCACCAACTGCTGCAAGCGACCCGCCAGCCGTTCGCTATCACGCCAAGGTATGCCTGCGCTCACTTGTGCCGTCATTGGTTTCCACCTTACATAACATAGCTGGAATTTGGTTCCGGATGAAAGTCTAGCCCGCTGGACATACAGTGTAAACACGCGGCCCACCAAATGCTTCGCCGTTTAAATTCACAGTGCGGGCGACCGGTTTTTCGAAATAATTAGGCCACTGGATAACCCTTAGCACGCCATTGCGTCATTCCCCCCGCGGCGACCTGAACGTCGCTGAAACCGTTCGCCGCCAACACCGGCACTGCTTTGCTCGAGCGACGATCAGTACGACACACGGCGACCACCGGCCGTAACCGCCAGGCACTGAGCTCCGCAACCCGGGCGGGCAGTTCGTCGATGGGAATATTGAGCGCCCCCGCAATATGCCCGAGTTCGCCGTCAAACTCCGCGGGGGTACGCACATCCAGCACCAGCAGGTCCACGCCCGCTTCGAGGCGCTTGTGCAGTTCATCCAGATCGAACATCGCCGGCCCGCGCAGGCGCCGAACAAGGCGCGGCAAAAACATCACCGCCGCCAGCAGGGCCAGCCCCAGCAAACTTTTTTGAACCAGATCGCCACCACCACCTACAGCCTCCCGACCCGCGTAGCCGAGATAGGTATACGCCAGTGCACCGGGCAACATACAGATGTAGGTCGCCAGCAGGTAATGGACAAATTTGATGCGGGTTAAACCGAGGGCGTAATTCAGAATATTGAATGGGAACAACGGCACCAGTCGCACAAAGGCGACAAATCGCCAACCTTCCTTTTCCACGCCGTCAATCATGTGTTGCAAGCGTCCCCCGGCGCGGTTGGCCACCCAGTTGCCCGCCAGGTAGCGCGCTATCAGAAACGCCAGCGCGGCACCCAGAGTCGCGCCCGTCAGGTTATACAACGTTCCCAACAACGGTCCGAACAGGGCCCCGCCCGCGAGGGTCAGAATGGAGCCCGGCGCAAACAGTACAGTGGCCGCCGCATAGGCCAGCACAAACCACAGGGGTGCCAACGGTCCGGCATCACTCACCCAATTATCCAGCGTGGCCAGGTTAATGTAGTCGCGGTAGATCAACGCGACAGCAATACCGATTGCCAACAGCAAACCCACAGCCACGCGCGCCCATGTGCTATTCACCATCGGCTCCCCATTCTCTACGATTGATCGCATAGCTGGTGATCTTGCCGCGAAACGGCAGGAGCAGCATGCCCGGCAACCAGGACACGGAGCGGGTGTCCCGGTAGCCGTGGATTCCGATATTCATACCCAGATGGCCGGCGCGGGGTTGTGCCCGATAGGTACCAAACAGGCGATCCCACCAGGGTAAATTAAATCCAAAGTTGCTGTTCGCTTCATCGTCTTCCACGGAATGGTGCACGCGGTGCATATCCGGGGTCACCACGAACCAGCGCAGCACGCGATCTATATAGGCTGGCAAATGCAGATTGCCGTGGTTAAACATCGCCGTGGCGTTGAGCAACACCTCGAAGATAATCACCGCCACCAGTGGCGGTCCGAGTACCACAATGGTGGCAAATTTGATCAGCATCGACAAAATAATTTCAATCGGGTGAAAGCGCGCACCGGTGGTCACATCGTAATCCAGATCGGCGTGATGGACCCGATGTAACCGCCACAATGCCGGTACGGCGTGGACTAACACGTGCTGCAGGTAAATCACCATATCCAGCGCAATCACCGCCAGCACCACCGCCACCAAGGATGGCAGCGGGTAATAATTCATCAGCCCCCAGCCCTGCTGCGCCGCAAAAGCGGCCACCCCCACCGCGGCAGCGGGAAACACCAGGCGCACAACCACCGTGTTCAAAAATACCAGCCCCAGATTATTGGACCAGCGCACCAGGCGCGACACCGTCGGTACGCGTTTCGGCGCCGCCACTTCCCAGAGGGCCACCAGCACAAAGATACCTGCAAAAAAGCCGAGGCGAATAACCATTTCGTTAGCGAGAACAAATGCATGCAGAGTCACTGGCACCACCCCCAGGGAAAAAAATATCAAAAAATTGACCCGTTAACGGCGGTGTTATACCATCCCTTGAATAACTATTCAATTGATTAATTGAATAGTCCCGTATCTCTCCATCTGGAGCACTGCTAACAGTATGTCCAGCACGCGTTTAAAACAGGACTTTTTTTTGCATTTCGCCCGCGTTGGCAAAGCGCTTGGCAACGGCAATCGCCTGGAGCTGCTCGAGCACCTGGCGCAGGGAGAGCGTAGCGTGGACCAATTGGCCAAAGCCGCCGACCTGTCCGTCGCCAATACCTCCCAGCATCTACAACAACTGCGGCAAGCGGGACTGGTGGTCAATCGCCGGGACGGCCTGAACGTGTTCTACGCCCTGAGCGGCGACGAAGTTATTCCGTTACTTAGCGCACTACAACACGTAGCCGAGCGCCATATTGGCGATGTAGAAAAACTGGTTAATACCTATCTGGTCGCGCGCGATGAGCTGGAACCCGTGCCGCAGCGGGAATTATTACAACGCCTGCGTCGTGGCGAAGTGACGCTACTCGATGTGCGCCCGGCGGCAGAATATCGCGCTGGCCATCTTGCGGGCGCGATTAATGTGCCCCTCTCGGATCTCGAGGCCGTGAGCGGAACATTCAGCACAGGCAAAGATATTGTGGCGTACTGCCGTGGGCCGTTCTGTATTCTGGCCTTCGACGCCGTCGCCCGGTTGCGTAAAAAAGGGTTCACTGCCATGCGGCTTGCAGGCGGTTTCCCCGAATGGAAAGCAGCCGGATTGCCGATCGAAGTGAGTGTCACCTGATCCACCCACATCAACCAGACAGACCGTTTACCTCGCAGGTATGGAGTGTGTATGAATCGATTATTAGAAATGGCCGGAGCAGTTGGCGAAACATTAAAAGACAGGGGTCAGACCATCGCCGTTTGCGAATCGTCCGCGGGCGGGCTTATCGCTGCGGCGCTGGTGGCGGTGCCAGGCTGCTCAGCCTATTTTCTTGGCGGAAGCGTAATCTACACCCTTGCGGCGCGCCGCGCCGTACTGGGTATTTCCGACGCTGACATGCATGGCCTGCGGGCATCCACGGAAGACTACGCCCTGCTGTGCGCGCGCACCCAGCGCAAATTGCTCAACAGCGACTGGGCATTGGCGGAAACCGGCGCCAGCGGCCCGGCGGGCAACCCCTATGGCGACCCGCCCGGCCACGCCTGTTTCGCGGTGAGCGGGCCGGTGGAATGCTCGCTGACCGTCGCCACCGGGCATAATCGCCGCGAGGATAATATGTGGGAGTTCGCGGGCGCGGCCCTGCAACTGCTGGCGGAATGTCTGGCAAAGAACCGCAGCGCCTGAAGACGTGCAGTGCCAGATCGGAGGCTGACTGAAAACTGTGCGGCCGCGCAGTCCGAGCGTCGCGCCTTCTTTCCGGTTCGCTTCGCCTACGCCACCCTTGAGGATTTCGAGTTTTCTCGGTGGGGCGGCGTATATGCAGGGTCAGTGGTTAGTTCAGAACCCGATAACCTCGCCCCGCCAGACAATTTCTTAGCACCCGGCGCTTTTCCTGTTGACCGCTGCTCGCGCCTCTGAACAGACCCAACAACCCACCTATGCCCGCACCACGCTGGGCCGTATCGCTGTTACCCGCGATCGCGCCCACGGCACCACCGACGACCGCCCCACCCACCGCCTGGGTGGCCGCCCGCTGCCCGGTGCCCACCTGGGCTGCGTAACCCTGACAATCCGTATAGTCCCGCTGGTAGGCGACCATATCCACCCCCTGGGTATCGATAATCACGGCCCCCGCGGCCCCCTGGCGGTTGGCGCAACCGCTAACTAGCGCTACTGCCACTGCCAGCGTGGCAGCGGGTAGGGTTTTTATTATGTGAGTTTTGATTGGCATTATGCTTCTCCGACTAAGGACCCGCTACACCGGTAACTGGTTAATTGACCTCAACGGTTAAAGCACTGTATGGGTTGACCGGTTAACCGCATGGACCTTGAAAATGAGACTCCCACTTGTTCAGCATGGTGTTCTCCCCAATGCCGGGAATATTCAGGATGATGCGCATTTCCCCAGTGCCCCGATCTCCGTGGATGGTCATATGGCCGGTGGATTTATAGGCCATGCCGGGGGTGGCGGGATCGTTGCAGGTCATTTCCCAGCTCAACCTGTTACCGGACGCCTGGGAGGAATCCACCGTGCAACGCAAATCCGCATTGTTTTCCACCATCGCCACCGGATCAAAGGTGGCATCCTGCATACAAATTGTGCGTGTATGCACCTGCGGTTGCGCGAGATAGGGCACCGTGGTGGTCGAATTGATCGCCCATTTCCCTGGTTTGATAGCAATGCTGTCCGCCAGTGCGACGGCGTTGCACAGCAACAACGGTACGATGAAGTGTAAACGGTTACGCTGCATATAAACTCCCGATCCCAAAAGGGATTCTGAAGACGGCTGTGGGCCTAGCACGACCTGCACTTACGCGAATGCCACGCCTGTGAAATGCACTGCCACTCACTGCTGCGCGACCACCCTTCCAGTATCGGATCACCGGCTCTGAACACCATGCCGACGGGAGCGCACGCGCAGAGTCTTTCCACCGGATAACGCGGTCCACCGGATAACGCGGTCCACCGGGTAACGCGGCTCCGCGCAGACAGTGGAATTGCAGTATGCGGCAAGAAGATGACCGGATATTGTCAGGGGCCTAATAAGCGTCCGAAAAACCCGCGCAACCCCCGCTCGCCATCCTCTTCCCAGGCCTTGAGCGCCGCAGTACCGATAATCGCGATATCCGCTTTACCTCGCAGAAACTCCATATCCGCGCGCTGACTGATACCGAACCCCACGCCGATCGGCAACCGAGTATGGTCGCGGCAACGCGCAATAAATGCCTGCAACTCCGCATCCATCGCCGTTTCCCCACCGGTCACGCCTTTGCGCGCCACCGCGTAGATAAATCCCCGCCCCGCTTCGCCGAGCTGTCGTAATCGCCGTTCCGTACTGGTGGGCGTCATCAATACGATGGGGGCCAACCCGGCCCGGGCGGCCAGATCATCCAGGTCGCGCGCTTCCTCAATGGGCAGGTCCGGCAGAATGTAACCGCACCCGCCAGCGGCGGCCAGACTATCGATGAAAGCGCGGTCACCCATCTTAAACGCCGTGTTGTAGTACCCCATCATCAACACTTTAAATGGAAAGTGAGCGCTGACTTTTTCCATAAACGCGAAGCAATCGCGGGTGTGAACGCCATTCGCAATCGCAGCCTGATTGGCTTTCACAAATAATGGGCCATCGGCGGACGGTTCGGAAAAGGGAAACTGCAGTTCCACCAGGTCAACATCGAACTCCGCCATGATTTCCAGCGCACGCCAGTTGTCGTCGAAAGACGGGTAGCCGCATACCACATGGGCCATCACCAGCAGCGTTTTGTTTTCGCGTCGCTGACGAAGATAATCCTCAAGCACCATAAGCGACCGCCCGATCTTTAATAAACTGCTGCCAGTGACGGTCGTCAATGGCGTCGGCCACGGTGAAAATATCCTTGTCGCCGCGCCCGGACTGATTGATCAGAATCACCTCGTCCCTGCCCATCGCGGGGGCTTCTGCAATGGCTTTGGCAAATGCGTGGGCACTCTCGAGGGCCGGGATCAGCCCCTCGCTACGCATCACCAAGCGCAACGCATCGCGCACCTCGGCGTCGGTGGCCGCCTCAAAACGCACTTTTTGCTGCTCCCAGAGATAGGCCAGAATCGGATTGATGCCGATGTAGTCCAGCCCGGCCGCAATCGAGTGGGTTTCGAGCATGTTGCCGTCATCGTTCTGCAAAAAATACGTTTTATAACCCTGGGCCACGCCGACGGAGGCATCATCGTAAGCCAGGCGCGACGCGTGGCGCCCGGCACCTTCACCATAGCCGCCCGCTTCACACCCCACCAGTTCCACATCGTCGTCCAGAAAGCCCTGAAAAATGCCCATGGCGTTAGAGCCACCGCCCACGCAGGCGTAGACCCGCTCGGGTAATTTGCCCGCAATCTGCATAATTTGTTCGCGGGCTTCAACGCCGATAATGGACTGGAAATAGCTCACCATTTCCGGAAACGGGTGCGGACCACAGGCGGTGCCCAACACGTAGTGGGTGTCGGCCATATTGGCCACCCAGTCCCGCAGACATTCATTGATGGCATCCTTGAGGGTGCGCTGCCCATCCTGCACGGCAAGTACTTCCGCACCTAGATTTTCCATCCAGAAAACATTGGGACGCTGGCGCGCCACGTCCGCCGCACCCATGTATATTTTGCATTGCAGCCCAAACCGGGCCGCCATGGTGGCCGTGGCAAAACCGTGCTGCCCCGCACCGGTTTCGGCGATCACCCGGGTTTTACCCAGCCGTTTACAGATCAGGCCCTGGCCCATCACGTTGTTGATCTTGTGGGAGCCGGTATGGTTCAAATCTTCGCGTTTGACGTAAATCCGCGCGCCTCCCAGCTCGTTAGAGAGGTTTTCCAGGTACGTGACCGGTGTCGGACGCCCGGAGTAGCCGTGCATCAGGTCCACATATTCCCGCCAGAACGAGGGATCGTTCTTGCAGGCGCGGAAACAGGCGGCGAGTTCGTCAATAGTCGCGCGCAGAATTTCCGGCAAAAACGACCCGCCGTAAGCGCCGTAGTAACCCTCGCGACCCCCGCTAAAATCAAAAATATCCATGCGACCTGTGAGCCCGTGTTTATGGCAGTGATACAAATAGGGCGGCTATAGTAGCCAAGGGGTGAATTTTGAACAAGTAACCCTGCATTGACGGGCGGTAGTTGCGAGACACTCGCAGCATCCCGCGAAACGTCCGGCGCGGTCGACAGGACACCGGATCCATACCCAGGCGAACCCGTGCATTGGCTGATATGGGCCCTGACGGGGCACATATGACAAAACAATTAATACCGTGATAGAGTGCTAGCGACACTTGGCGCACCGGGATCTCCTTTTCGGGAGCCAGAGTGATCGATAATAAAATGTTCAGCGAATCCCAGGATCTAGCG
>JBFJMM010000113.1:0-7273 GCA_041633885.1 Porticoccaceae bacterium | reverse complement strand
CGCCATATTGCCACTGCCACGGACCTGGCGGGCGTGGAGCGAGTAACGCGGGGCTGCCTCTGAAACAGGCAGCCATATGGCCAGCGGTTGTGCAGCGCGCAAACGTATTTGGCAGGCACTTCCCAGGCCGGAAACAATAATGTGAGTTTTCGCGTTGCTGCATAGGGGACGACGCACCGGCCCCGTATGCAGCTATTGTGGTTTAACCGCGCATGCCCACCTGCTGGGCAGCCGGGTGCAGGCTGGCCTGCGCGCTGGGGCGTTGACTCATGCGCTCAAACCAGGCTGTCAGGTTTTTCAAATTAGTGGGTATTGGCTGCCCCACCCCCTGCGCGAAGTCCAGGCAGCAGTACAGCACAAGATCGGCAATACCGATGCTGTTGCCGCCCACAAAATCGCGGCCGGCCATTAACCCGTCCAGCCATTCCAGCTGGCCTTTGGCCTTGGCTTTAAGTCCGTCGGCCGCCTCGGGAATGCAGAACATGCGGTCTTTGAACAGATCGTAGCCTTCCGAATAGCGAAATCCGTTGTAGATGTTTTCGGTGATGTTCAGTTCCACGCGACGTTGCCACATACGGGCGTTGGCCCGTTCCTCGGCGGTGCTGCCGATCAGTGCCGGTGCCGGGTGTTGTTCCTCCAGGTATTCGCAGATTACCGTGGTTTCGGCGATAACGGTGCCGTCGTCGAGTTCGAGGGCCGGCATCTGTGCGCCCGGGTTTTTCGCGGTGTAGGCGGCGCCGCGGTTTTCGGCGGCCAGCAGGTCGACTTCTTCGCTGGGCAACGTAATACCTTTTTCCGCCATAAACATGCGTACCATTCTGGGGTTGGGTCCAAATGAATTAATGAGTTTCACAGTAGGGATGCTCCGGTTGGGTGATTGTCAATATCGAGTTGGTTGAAGGTTGCGCCCCTCAGGTTACGGGGCGGTTGTGGTAAAAATCACATCAGTTAGATGCCGCTGGCTTTCAGGACCGCGTCTCCGGCGCCCTGCAGGGGGCCCAGGGGATTCTTGCGGGTTTCCTCACCGCTAATCAGGGGTGATCCGCTCCACACCTTATAGACGGCGATGTCGTCGACCATGACGATTAATGCGTTGAAAAACCAGCCGGTGTCCACGGTTTTTCGTTTAAAGGTCATCAAATCCAGCACCACATTGCCGACCCGCTTACTTTTGGCATTGCCCGGCGTGGCTTCGTAGGCGAGGCAACGCTCGCGGGCCTTGAGGCAAAAATCGACACCGGGGTCGAGATCCTCCTGTTTGATGGAATTGTTGGGCATAAAGCGCTGGATCACATCCAGGTACGAAAGAATTTTCACGTTGGGGGTGCTGTAGGGGTCGTACCCGAGAGCTTTCAGGTCTTCCCTGGTGGTTTCGTAGGGAATGATTTTTTCGTAAGCAGTCATGGCTTCCTCAAAGGAATCCCATGGGGAGCGCATGGTGCGTTCAGAGCGGGGTAGTGCGTTGCTGCACGCCGACAGTGAAACATGCAGGGCCACCAGGAGAGCCGCGCCGACGATCATTCTCGGGGACATAAACACAGTGCACACTGAAAATTTAATGAACTTCATGGTAATACGGCACGCCAGTGCTTAGCAAATCCTGGAAGGGAGTGTGTGCCGACTGGACCAGGCCGGTGTCGTTGATAGATAGCGGTAAGGATAAGATAAAAAATGGCGTGGGCTGGCCCGCAATTGGTCAGGCGGCCAGGCCGTAGGTTTTTGCCGCCTGCAAGAGCAGTACTCTATCTTTTGGATCTAAAGCGAGAATTTGACAGCCTATCAATAGCTGTCCCGGCTGTTGCATTTTTAGCTGCCAGGCGATGCGTACGCCCACTTGAACGATCACCTCTCCTTTGTGCGGGTGGGGGAGGTTGAGCGATATCAGTCTGCGTTCCTCCCGACGAAAGGCGCGATTGGCAAACAGCATCATGCCGCCCGTAGAAACATCGCCTACATAGCCAATATTCGATTTGGTTTCCACATCAAACACCCTGGCCAGGGCCAGGAACGCGGAGCGCGGTGTGCGACGTTTGTTAACCACGATTGAATCTCGGCAACGCACGGTGAACAGGTAGGCTCAGATCATAGCTAACCCGGTGCAGGCTGCCAAGGGTGTTTAGTTCAGGTTGGCCCCATTAACCGAGGGCTCGGGTGGCAGATTTAGCGCCATGCGCGAGGTTCTATAAACGCGGGCGACGGACAGTAGCGCGATTACCACAAGGGCGGTAACCGTCCCTGCCCAGAACCCCTCCACACCCCAGGCCGGGCCCCACCAGTCCGTCAGGGCCAGGGAATAACCCAGTGGAAAGCCGACAGCCCAGTAACCAAACACGGTTAGCAGCGCCGGAAAACGGGTGTCCCGGTAGCCGCGCAACGCGCCGTTGGCGGCGACATTGATGGCGTCGAAAACTCGAAACCCCGCTGCGTAGATCAGCAAATTCGCTGCCAGTAATTGCACCTCGCTGTCGGGACTGTAGAGGCTGGCGAGGGGAGCGCGCAGGCCGATGACGAAAATGGCCTGTAGCAGGGCGATAGCGCCGGTTAGCGCGAGTCCGGCGAGACACAGTCTACGCGCTGCCGTTGGTTGACGGTGTCCCATCTCGTGGGCGGTGAGCACCGACATGGCCTGGGCGATACCCAGGGGGATCATATACATTACCCAGTCAACCGACAGAGCGATGGCGTGGCCGCCCACCTCGGTGGCGCCCAGGTGGACGATAAACAGTGGGATCAGCAGAAAGAACCCGCCTTCGGCAAGCAGGGTGGCGCCGATAGGGACGCCCACTCTCAGTGTTTCGCGAACCATGGCTCCATCGGGTGGGTGCCAGCGTGCCAGTAGCTGAAACGACGTCAGGGTACGGGCCACCCGGGCGTAGAGGAATTCACCACACACGATCATCAGGGCGACGATGAAAGTGGCCCATCCGCACCCGGCGCCGCCCAGGGCGGGGAAGCCCCAATAACCGAAAACGAGGGCGACATCGAGAAAAATATTGAGGCAAAATCCGAGGATGTTGAGTACCATCGCGGGCCGCGCTTTACCCAGGCCTTCAAAGGTGGTGCGCACTGTCAGCATAACCGGCAGCAGGAGGGCGGTGCCCAACATCGGGTAGAGATACTGCCTGCAGATTGTCGCGATATCTTGCGACGATGTTAGCCCGGGAAGCAGCGTCAATGCCACGCTCAGGAAAATCACGCTGCCTAACCCTAACGGTAGCCCCAGCCACAGACAGCTGTGCATTTGCCGGGGAATGTCGTCAAATCTGGCGGCGCCAAACAGCTGACCCACCAGCGGGCCATTTGCCAGGATAATGCCCACCACCAGCATAATAGCGAGATTAAACAGTGAGCTACCCAGCGTGACACCGGCGAGATCTTCCGTGCTCAGACGGCCCGCCACGATGATGTCGGTTACACTCATGCCCACGATGGCCAATTGTCCCACGGTGATGGGCAGGGCCAATCGCAACAGGCGTTTGCTATCGAGCACGAAGGTTGCGGTGCCAACGGTGCTGTTAGCCATGACGCGATGTGACCGTCCGCGGTGAGTGGGAAATAGTGCCATGCGTTAGTATGCACAACGATAGCTGCGTTGGTTGCCCTGCGAGCGGCGCGTCATCCGGCAGGTCGTCGGTCGCCAGGTTGCATACCCAACAGCGTTGGCTAGTATAGGACATGAAGGGGACGTGTGATGGCCGAAAACAGTTTTTCTGCACTGGTTATTCTGGGCAACCTGCTGGCGGGACTCTTCCTGCTGGCCATTGGCGCGGCAATTATTGCGGTCGTTGCGATGTACATTGCGGATGTGCGCCAGACCAAGCACGCGATTCGACACAATTATCCGGTCATCGGCCGTTTTCGCTACTGGTTCGAACATCTGGGCGAATTTTTTCGCCAGTACTTCTTTTCCATGGATCGCGAGGAAATGCCATTTAACCGGGCCCAACGTTCCTGGGTCTATCGCGCGGCGAAAAATATCGACAGTACCATCGCGTTTGGTTCGACACAGAACCTGTCGGCACCCGGTACCGTGCTCTTCGCCAGCCATCCGTTCCCCACCCTGTACACGGATTCGGTGGCGCCGGTGCGTGTTACCATCGGCGCGGGCTGTCGCACACCCTATAACGCCCCCTGTTTTTTTAATATCTCGGCAATGAGTTACGGCGCCCTGTCACAACCGGCGGTGCGCGCACTGTCCCGCGGCGCTGCGTTGGGTGGCTGTTGGCTAAATACTGGTGAGGGTGGCCTCGCGCCCTACCATCTGGAAGGTGGGTGCGATCTGGTATATCAAATCGGAACGGCCAAATATGGTGTGCGCAACGAGGCCGGCGAACTGGATGACGGCAAGCTGTTGAAACTGGCGGCCGTCGAACAAGTCAAAATGTTTGAGATTAAAATCAGCCAGGGCGCCAAACCGGGCAAGGGCGGAATCTTGCCGGGGGTCAAGGTCACTGAGGAAATTGCCGCTATTCGCGGCATTCCCGCTGGCGAGGATTCAAACAGTCCCAATGGTCATGCAGACATTCGCAACGTGGAACAGCTCCTGGACAGCATAACCCACATTCGCGAGCTGACCGGCAAGCCTGTCGGTTTTAAGATAGTCGATGGCGGTTCCGATTTTTTTGACCGCTTGTGCGTGGCCATTCAGCGCCGCGGCGTCGAGCACGGCGCGCCGGATTTTATTAGCCTTGACAGCGGTGACGGTGGTTCCGGCGCTGCGCCGCAAAGCCTGATGGATAATGCGGGGTTGACCATCCGCGAAAGTTTGCCGCGGCTGGTTGATACGCTGACCCGTTACGGGTTGCGCGAGCGCATCAAAGTGGTTGCCGCCGGAAAACTGGTAACACCCATGGCGGTGGCATGGGCGCTGTGTGTGGGCGCTGATTTTGTGGTATCCGCCCGTGGTTTTATGTTCGCGCTGGGTTGCGTGCAGTCGCTGCGCTGTAATAAAAATACCTGCCCGACTGGCGTCACAACCCACGATCCCGAGCTACAGGCGGGCCTCGACCCGGCGGACAAGGGTGTGCGCGTCGCCCAGTATGTTGCCAATATGGTGAAGGAGGTCGGCGTCATTGCTCATTCCTGTGGCGTTGACGAGCCAAGGCAGTTGAATAGAAACCACGCCCGCGTGGTTCTCGACAGTGGCCACTCGATGTTGCTGAAAGACTATTACGCCAGGAACCTGTCGCTCGCCGCCGTTCCCGTCGAGACACTGAAAATCTAAGCCACGGGTACTGGCCCCGGGGTGCGCGCCCACCACGCTGCGCAGCGGGGAATTTTTCTGTGGATTGCCGCTCTAACCTGTCGGGCCGCCCCGCCTGAATGGTAGCTTGCCGGGGATCATCGAATAAATATTGCCAGCAATAGCTACCGTTGCCGGTCACTACTGGCCGCTACTGGCCACTACGAGAAGGACTCTGGTTATGCATACTCTGGTTGCCAACTACACTCGCTTGCACCGCACGGTTTTCGATCGGCTGCAAAATATAGATGGCGTTGCGCCGCTACTGTTGCGGCTGTATTTGGCGCCGATCATGATCGCCGCTGGCCTGCACAAATTTAGCAACTTTGACGATATGGTCGCCTGGTTCGGAAACCCGGATTGGGGGCTGGGATTGCCATTACCCGCGCTGATGGTATTTCTCGCGGCGTTTGCAGAATTCGCCGGTGGCATCGCTCTGTTGATTGGTTTTGCGGTGCGCTGGTTCGCCCTGCCGTTACTGGTCTCCATGGCCGTCGCTGCGGGCACCGTGCATTGGCAGCACGGCTGGTTTGCCATAGCACCGGGGGATCCGGACACCAGTACCGCCAGGGTGCTGGCCATGGTGGGCATTGATGGGGCTAAAAGCAGCCTTGAGAACAGCCGCGAGGTGGGCAAGCGAGTTGCCGCCGCGCGAAATTTACTGAAGCAGCACGGTAACTACGGCTGGCTGACGGAGAAAGGATCCTTTGTGGTGTTGAATAACGGCATAGAGTTTGCCGCCACCTACTTCGTGATGTTGCTGAGCCTTTTGGTTACCGGCGCGGGGCGTTACGTCAGTGTAGATTACTGGCTTGCCCGATGGTGTTGGCGCAATGTGACCGGGTGAACGACGGTACGAGGGGCCGATCGCAGGAGAACCGGCGGAACGTGTTATAATCGACGGCCATTTTATCCGCGAAGCGATATTCGCGGTAGCCGTCAGATAACACTATGAGTGAAAACCAGCAATTAGCCGCAACCTCCCAGCCCCAGAAGAAAACGCGCAGGCGTGGCCGCAGGCGGGATAAACAGAGCAGCGCCAGCGCAAGCGCAAGCGGCCAGGAGTGGAGTCTCGAGCAGTTTCCGGTGGCCGAGCAGCCCGGCAAGGTTCGATTTCACGATCTCGATATACCGATTGCGATCATGCGCGCAATCGCGGATTTGGGTTTCGAGTACGCGTCACCCATTCAGGCCCAATCGCTACCGTTCACCCTGCGTGGTCACGATGTGGTGGGCAAAGCGCAGACCGGTACCGGTAAGACAGCCGCCTTTCTGATCACCATCATCGAAGATCTACTGAAAAATCCCGTGGCGGAAGATCAGCGCTATGCGGGGGAGGCGCGTACATTGATAATTGCCCCCACCCGGGAACTGGTCATGTAGATCGCAGAGGATGCGCGGGCCCTGACCAAATACACGGACCTCAAGGTGCACACCCTGGTAGGGGGCATGGACTACGACAAACAGCGTCGTCATCTACACGAACATTTATGCGATATTCTGGTCGCCACACCGGGGCGCCTGCTTGATTTTTGCGGTAGCGGGTATGTATATCTCGATCAGATCGAAGTATTGGTGATCGACGAAGCCGATCGCATGCTCGACATGGGATTTATTCCCCAAGTGCGGCGTATCGTGCGTCAGGTCCCCGACAGGGAGCACCGCCAGACATTGTTTTTCTCCGCTACCTTTACCTCGGAAGTGGAAAATCTGGTGCAACAATGGACGTTCAACCCGACCTACATCGATATACAACCGGAACAGGTCGCAACCGACACTGTCACGCAAAAAGTCTATATCACTGAGACCCGCGCCAAGCTCAACCTGTTGCTCGGTATTTTGCGCAGTGACGCAGTGGAAAACGCGATTGTTTTCGCGAACCGCCGCGACCAGTGTCGACGGTTGCAGGAACGCCTCGCCAAAGCTGGCTTCGCCTGCGGATTGTTGTCGGGTGAAGTTGCACAAAACAGACGTGTCAAAACTCTGGAGGACTTTAAGTCGGGCAGAATTAAAGTGCTGGTGGCGACGGAT
>JBFJMM010000112.1:0-7357 GCA_041633885.1 Porticoccaceae bacterium | reverse complement strand
TAGCGCTGGTTGCAGTTGCACGTTTCGATTCCTGTCTCGGGCAGCGTGTATTTCCAACAATAACTGACATTAACTTCATACCATTCAGGTAACGAAAAAGGGAACTCTCTTATGGCCGCAAAGAAAGCTACCGCGAAAAAAACCACCGCCAAAAAAGCACCTGCCAAGAAAAAGGCAGTTGCCAAAAAGGCTCCCGCTAAAAAACCCGCCGCTAAAAAGGCACCTGCTAAAAAGCCCGCTGCAAAAAAAGCCGCTAAAAAGGCTGCCCCCGCTGCCGCTCCAGCCCGCAAGACCTCGCCCATCAACAAAAAGTACACCAAAACTCAGATACTCAACGATATTGCAGAGCGCACCATGTTGACCAAGAAACAGGTTGATGGTGTTCTTGATGAGCTGGGTTCGCTGATCAACCGGCATGTCAAGAAGGGCGGCGCTGGCGAGTTTACCCTGCCCGGCTTGCTGAAAGTCAAAACTGTGAAGAAGCCCGCCCGCAAGGCGCGCAAAGGCACCAACCCGTTCACTGGCGAGCCCACGGTATTTAAGGCGCGTCCGGCCAGCACCGGTGTCAAAGTCCTCGCGTTGAAAGCGCTGAAGGATATGGCCAACTAATCTTTACGCTGGATCAGGAAAAAACCCCGGCACGCCGGGGTTTTTTTATCCCCGCTAAAACATCATGCAGCGACAAAACCTTTGCCCGCCAGATGATCAGCGATCAGGCACCGTCTTTCCTGGAGCTTGCCGGCCGGGTAGTCCAGTGGCGGCACCGCCCCCCAGACCGGCGCGGGCCAGGCGGGATCACTGCGATAGCGCACGATATGGTGCACATGCAATTGAGGTACCACAATACCGAGAGCTGCAATATTTAATTTATCCGGAGAAAACAGTTCGCCAAGAGCAACAGCCAGGCGGCTGGATTCGTCCAGCAGGTGTCGACGGTCGCGCGCCTCCAGCTCGAATATCTCCCGAACAGCCTCGCGGGCAGGCACCAGAATGTACCAGGGGTAGTTGGCATCTTTGCTGAGCAGCAATAGACTCAATGGGAAACGCCCCACCATCACCGTGTCGCTCTGCAACCTCTCATCCAGTTCAAACATAACCTGACCTCGCTTCCACTGTGTTGGCGTGGCGCTCACAAAACGGCATCGGCAAACGCACTCGCTTCGCTTTGTAACTGTACCCGGAGACGTGGTGACCGTAAAATGCTACCTGGCACCGTCCCTACCCACACTACGGAAAACGACCATCATGCGAGCCAGCCAGTTCCTTATCACCACCCTCAAAGAAACGCCGGCGGACGCCGAAGTCGTCAGCCATCAACTGTTGCTGAGGTCGGGCATGATTCGCAAACTCGCCGGTGGTCTTTACAGCTGGTTACCCATGGGTCTGCGGGTATTGCGCAAGGTCGAAAATATCGTGCGTGGGGAAATGAACGCCGCCGGTGCGCAGGAGCTACTGATGCCAGTTGTGCAACCCGCCGAGCTGTGGCAGGAATCGGGGCGCTGGGAACAATATGGGCCTGAATTACTGCGTATTCACGACCGCCATCAGCGCGGCTTTTGCCTGGGTCCGACCCACGAAGAGGTGATCACTGATCTGGCCCGCAACGCGTTGCGCAGCTATCGGCAATTACCCGTCAATTTCTATCAAATTCAGACGAAATTTCGCGACGAGATCAGACCCCGGTTTGGCATTATGCGGGCCCGGGAATTTATTATGAAAGATGCATACTCCTTTCACATCGATCAGGCCTGTCTGCAAAAAACCTACGACCTGATGCACGCCACTTACTGCCGTATCTTTACCCGGATCGGCCTGCAGTTTCGGCCAGTGATAGCAGACACAGGCAGTATCGGCGGCAGCTATTCCCACGAATTTCACGTACTGGCCGACTCGGGAGAGGATGCCATCGCCTTTTCCGATACCGGCAGCTACGCCGCAAATATTGAAATGGCCGAGGCCCTTCCTCCATCCGACCCGCGTCCGGCGGCAACTACAACAATGGCAGAAATCGCGACGCCCGGTACCCACAGCATCGCGGACCTCTGTAATTCACTGGGTATCACCCCGCAACAATCGGTCAAAACCATCATCATTCGGGGTGAGAAAGACGACCCATTGATCGCGTTGATAGTGCGCGGCGATCACGAGGTGAACCCGGTAAAAATTGAAAAACTGTTAGGCCTGACCACCGCCATGACGTTCGCCAGCGACGATCAGATTCGCACCGCGCTGGACTGTGGGACTGGTTCCCTTGGGCCGGTGGGTTTGGATATCCCGACACTGGTTGATCACAGTGCCGCCCATGTGGCGGATTTCGTGTGCGGCGCCAACCGCGATGGCTACCACCTGACCGGTGTCAACTGGGAGCGCGACTGCCCCCTTGCTCAGGTCGCGGATATTCGCAACGTAGTCGCCGGGGATCCAAGTCCCGACGGTAGCGGTACGCTGGAGATAAAACGGGGCATCGAAGTCGGCCATATCTTTCAGCTCGGTAGCAAATACAGCGCGGCGCTGCAGGCTACGGTTTTAAACCAGGAGGGTCGCGAACAGGTTCTCACCATGGGTTGTTACGGCATCGGCGTCAGCCGCATCGTGGCCGCGGCAATTGAACAGAACCACGATGCCAAAGGTATTATCTGGCCGCAAAGTATCGCGCCATTCCAGATTGCGCTGGTGCCGGTGAACGCGCACAAGTCCGAACTTGTACGCGCCACCTGCGATGAGCTGTATCAGCAGTTGCAACAGGCCGGATACGACGTCCTGCTAATGGACGAAGACAGGGCGCGGCTCGGGGTTATGCTCGCGGATATAGACCTGATCGGTATACCGCACTGCCTGATCGTCGGCGAGCGCGGCCTGCAGCAGCACGGCGTAGAATACAAGAACCGACGGGGCGATGCCGGCACCGAGGTGCCACTCGAGGAGCTTATGCCGTTTTTAGAAGCGCGGGTTTCAGATTGACCCTGTAAGAAAAAAACCGACCTCAGATCCCCGGCAGCAGAGAGGAATGGGCCGCACTAGCCACAGGGGCAGGAGCCGCCAACGACAGGTTATGGCAATGACTCGCCGTGGACGGCACCACCATGGCCCACAGTAGCCGGGCGGTAGCGCGGTCAAAACGCCACGGATCGGAGAAATAACGGTTCTCCCCCAGCGGTTGGCCGTCAGCACTGAAACGGCCGCGTACGCCCCACAGACCGCGCGCGGGATCAGCGTCGTAGCCGTAGCGCAGATCGGAAATTTCCACCCAGTAACTGCCCGCGCGGCGCTCGATACGCTCTGCCGTTATCCCGTTGGCAAACCACGTAAAAATCTGCCCATGCCGACTGGCGCGAAATTTTTCGAGGAGTGGGTGTCGCCGTCGCTCGGCGCTCTGCCACTGAATCAGACAGGGGGCGCTGACGTCCACATAGCCGACCCGAATCTGTTCTCCGGTGCGCACCACCACGCGGCGCACTGGCATCTGCAACAGCGTGGGGAACGCTTCGACCTGGGCGCGTGCCACGCCTTCGTCCACCAACTGGGCGCGCGCCAGAGCGATCGCCTGATTATTTTGCATCCAGCCCCATATCAGGTATTCGCTGGACAGCACCAGTATCACCAACGCCACCAGCCAACCGAGGGCTTTGGCGTAACGGGCAATAAGCAAGCCGAGTAACAATAAGCCGCTGTATATGGGTTCAATGATGGGCACCGCGTTCCAGGCGAAACGGCGATCAGAAAACGGAGCCAGTAATTGGGTGCCGTAGGTGGTACAGGCATCGAGTAGCGGATGGGATAGCAGCGCGAACACAAATACCGCAAGCCACGGCAGCAACGGCTCCAGCATGCCGCGGCGCTTGCACCATCGCCAATACAGCCAACCCCCCAGCAAACCGGCCAGGCACGCAAAAAATAGCGAATGGGTCAGCCCGCGATGCCATTGCAGCTGCGCCATCTCGTCGGCGGCAAACAGGCCGTAGAACACATCGATATCAGGAAATGCGCCGGCGACAGCGCCCAGTGCGGCGGCGCGCATCCCCAGCCTGCGCCCGCCCGCCGTGCGCCCAACAACCCCACCCAGCAACGCGTGTGTAAAGGGATCCACGGTATCAATCCGTCAACTTGGAGGCACCGTACCGGCGGCGATTACAACCGCGCCAGGCGCAACTCCCGCAGGTGCTCCACCACAAAGTCAAGGCGATCCTGACCCCAGAAAATATTCTCGCCAACAACGAAGGTGGGGACACCGAATACCCCCAACGCATCGGCCTCCTCGTAGTTGGCTTCGAGCTGGGCCAGATTTTCCGGGCTGGCGCTGGCTGCCAGCAGCTCTTCCGGATCGAGCCCGATACGGCTGGCGACTTCGCGCAGCACATCCGGCTCACCGATATTCTTGCCTTCCGCCCATTCGATACGCATCGTTTCGACGATGTATTCCCGCAGCACGCCCTTATCCTGGGCGAACAGGGAAGCGGCGCCCGCCGCGGTGGGCTCGGTCTCGATGGGTGGCGGCGTGACCGGGATGCCCATGCGCCGGGCGAAGCGCGCCAGGTCCTGTCGCGCCAGGGGCACCTTGCGCTTGGCGCGATCCGGGGCCGAGCGCAGTCGCCAACCACCCACCGGTCGCCACACCAGATTGGCATGAAAGTCATCGACGAGCGTCCACAGGGTCTTCGACGCCAGATAGCAGTACGGGCTACGAAAATTAAAATAGAGCTTTACGTCAACTGCTTCGACCATCGTCCCACCTCACACAAATTTCATGGTTACGTCGCCGAGATGCTGGTAGCGCACCACAATCGAATCGCCCGCATCCACGGCCACCGCCGCAGTAATTCCCCCAGTCATGACGAAACTGCCCGCGGGTAACGTCTTGCCGCGCTCGGACAGCATATTCACCAGCATGGCGACACTCGCCGCCGGGTTCCCCAGCACCGCAGCCCCGGCGCCCAGCTCCACTACCACACCATTCTTTTCCATCACCACGCCCAGGGTACGCATATCCACCGCGTCTACCGCCAGTGGTCGGCCACCGATGACAAAACGGGACGACGAAGAGTTATCGGCAATCACGCTGGGCAGATCAAATTTGAAATTCTGGTAGCGCGAATCGATGATTTCCACCGCCGGCACGATAAAATCGGTGGCCGCAATAACATCGCCGATATGGCAACCCGGCCCCGACAGATCCTTGTTGGTGACAAAGGCAATTTCTGCTTCCACTTTGGGATGAATCAGTTCCTTGGTGTTGATCTCGCCACCCTGGGGCACGCTGAAATAATCGGCCAGAAACCCGTAACAGGGTTTGTCGACACCCATCTGCGCCATCTTAGCCCAGGAGGTCAAACCCATCTTCATGCCGACGATACGGGTGCCGCGGGCCTCTTTGCGGGCGCGAATGGCCCATTGAATATCCAGCGCTTCGCTAAAGGTCATATCGGGGTGCTGGTCGGTGACCTTCACCACATCCCGCGCGTCCAGTTCGGCGTTCTCGAGATGCTCCGCAACCGCGGCGATTTGTTTTTTGGTCATTGCCATCAGGATGCTTTCCGTTCTTTAGCCATTGTAAGAGCGATATCTTCAATCATATCTTCCTGCCCGCCCACCATTTTGCGCCGACCCATTTCCAGCAGCAGTTCACGGGCCGGAATGCCGTATTTTTGCTCCGCCCGTTTGGCGAACAGCAAAAACGACGAATAGACCCCCGCGTACCCCAGGGTTAGTGAATTGCGGTCGATGCGTACCGGGAAATCCATAATCGGCGTCACCAGATCTTCCGCCACGTCGGAAATTTTGAACACATCGACGCCAGTTTCGATACCCATGCGGTCACACACGGCAATAAATACTTCCATTGGGGTATTGCCAGCGCCCGCGCCCATACCGCCGCAGGCACAGTCGATGCGATTGGCGCCCGCCGCCACCGCAGCGATTGAATTCGCAACCCCCATGGCCAGGTTGTGATGGCCGTGAAAGCCGAGCTCGGTGTCTGGATTAAGTTTATCCCGCAACAACGCGATACGCGCCGTCACGTCGTCGGGCAACATATAACCGGCGGAGTCCGTCGCGTAAATGCAATTTGCGCCGTAGGACTCCATCAATTTGGCCTGCTCGAGAATTTCCTCGGGGCTGATCATATGGGCCATCATTAAAAAGCCCACCGTGTCCAATCCCATTTCCCGCCCGAGCTTAATATGCTGCAGGGACACGTCCGCCTCGGTGCAATGGGTGGCAACCCGTATGGTGGTTACCCCGCAGTCAGCGGCCATGCGCAGGTGATCCACCGTGCCGATACCAGGCAACAACAGGGCGGACACTTTGGCGCGCTTCATCTGCGGCACCACCGCGCGCAGATATTCCTCGTCACTGGCAGCCGGAAAGCCGTAGTTCACGGACGCGCCACCGAGTCCGTCACCGTGGGTTACTTCGATCAACGGTACACCGGCCTCGTCCAGCCCTTTGGAGATGCTTTTCATTTGTTCGATGGTAATCTGGTGCCGCTGGGGATGCATACCGTCCCGCAGGCTCATATCGTGCACTGTGATTTGTCTACCCTTAAGATCCATAAACTGGTTCCTCACCGTCGTTCTTTCATACCAACGCCTGCCCGGCGTATTGACTGCCCCGCGAGGCGGGATTACGCGGCCTTGCGATTCGGCAATGCGAACGCGCCATTTGCCACTTCCTCGGCGAACAACTCCGCAGTGCGCAAACCGGCCGCGGTCATGATGTCGAGGTTGCCCGCGTACTTGGGCAAAAAGTCCCCGAGCCCTTCCACTTCCATAAAAATGGACACCCGATTACCGTCAAAAATGGGGCCGTTCACCAGCCGGTAACCAGGCACATAGGTTTGCACAGCGGCGACCATGTCGTGGACCGACTGGGTAATCGCCGCCTGATCCGGCTCGCTCTCGGTGAGGCAGTGGATGGTGTCGCGCATAATCATCGGCGGCTCGGCGGGATTAATAATAATAATGGCCTTGCCTTTTTTGGCGCCCCCGACCTGCTCGACACCCGCCGAAGTGGTGCGGGTGAATTCGTCGATGTTCATGCGCGTGCCCGGGCCCACCGATTTGGAGGACACCGTCGCGACGATTTCACCGTAGGCCACCGGCTGCACACGGGATACCGCCGCCACCATGGGGATGGTGGCCTGGCCACCACAGGTCACCATGTTGACGTTCATTTCCAGTTTCCTGGCGTGCTCCTTGAGATTCACCGGCGGAATGCAGAATGGCCCGATCGCCGCCGGAGTGAGGTCGATCATAATTACGCCGAGGGCATTGAGTTTGCGGCTGTTGTCCGCGTGCACATAGGCCGACGTGGCGTCGAAGGCAATGCGAATATCGTCCTCCACCACATGGGCCAACATACC
>JBFJMM010000111.1:0-7423 GCA_041633885.1 Porticoccaceae bacterium | reverse complement strand
CGGATCGACAGTTTTCGCGAATTTCCCGACTATGTGAAACAACACCTGGATCCCGCCAAACATCGCCGGGTCGCCATGTTCTGCACCGGCGGCATACGCTGTGAGAAATCCACCGCGTTACTGAAAGAGCAGGGCTTTGCCGAGGTGTACCACCTTAAAGGCGGCGTTCTGAAATATTTTGAAGACGTTCCGCAAGAGAACAGTTTGTGGCGGGGTGAGTGCTTCGTGTTTGACGACCGGGTTGCGGTCAACCACGCCCTGGAAGCGGGGCGTTACGATCAGTGCCACGCCTGTCGTATGCCCATTACGGACGCGCACAAGGCGAGCCCGCATTACGAAAAAGGCATTAGCTGTCCACATTGTTACGCGAAAACCGCACCCGTGGATCGCCAGCGTTTTGCGCAACGGGAAAAACAATTGACGTTGGCGAAGCAACGCGGGGAATCTCATCTGGGGGCGGATGCGGCAAATACCCTGGAGCAAAAACGCGTAGCGAAACGCGCTCGGCGTAAAGGGGCACAATCCGCCACGTAAAGTCAGCCTACGGGGACCGCGCTACAGATCGACGTCCCCTTTCAGCAGCCGTTGCACAATCGTGCGGTTCAGTATTTCGTTGGTGCCGTCCGCTACGTTGATCAGGCGCAGGGTTTCCCAGGCGTCGGTCAGGCCCATCTCATTGGTGAAACCCATCGCCCCGTGGCTCTGAATCACCCGGTCTATGGCGCGGGTGCCGACCTGTACTGAATAGGCTTTGGTCATTGACAGCTCTTTGATTGCGGCGTGACCCTGATCCAGCAGGCGGCAGGCATTTAACCCAATCAGATGCGCCGCATGTACTTCGGTGGCCGACTCCGCCAGGGGAAAGCTGACACCCTGATATTCACTGATGGGTTTACCAAAGGTTTCCCGTTGTTGCATGTAGGTAAAGCCGATTTCCAGGGCCCAGCGGGCCAGCCCCACGGCGCGCGCGGCGTTGTACACGCGCCCCAGAGATACACCAGACAGGGCGATGGCAAAGCCGTGGTCGAGTTCCCCGACCAGCTGCCAGGGCTCCACGCGTACGTTATCGAGTAACAGCGCGCCTTCGTCGCCACCGATATGCCCGTACATTTTAACGATGCTTTCAATCTCAAATCCCGGACTGTTCATGGGTATTAAAAAGGCGCTGATACCGCCTTTTTTCTGTGCGGCCTTGTCCGGGTCAGTGATGGCGAACAGCATGCAATAATCCGCCTGCGGCGAATTGGTGGTCCACAACTTGCGGCCCGAGATGCGCCAGCCATCGCCGTCGCGCACCGCGCGGGTTTTCAGCATGGCGGCATCGGAACCGGCGCCCGGTTCGGACAAACCGAAACACATGGAGGTTTTGCCGGACACCATGTCCGCCATAATATCCCGCCGGGCGCGTTCGCTGACGTGGGCGAGCACCGGGCTGGGTCCAAATGCCCAATGACTGATGGCATAAGTGCCCAGCCAATGGTGTCCACCGCAGGTGTGAAAGACCTTTTGCCAGGCGCAGTAGTAGGCCAGGTGACCCATTGCGCTACCGCCCAACGATTCCGGCGTAATCATATTGAAATAGCCCGCCGCGGACGACGCCATGCGTACTTCGCGGATTAAGTCCACGACCGCCGGACTGTAACGTCCGTCCTCGCTGTATTTTTTACGTGGATTGCCGAGGAGTTCCTGGTGGCGCTGGTGTCGCGGTATCACTTCGCGGCGCACAAACGCCTCTATACCGTCTTCAAGGGCGGCAATCTCTTCGGGCAATGATTCGCCGAGGGCGCTATTCATGGTTTGTCGCTCTCCCGCAAGGTCGGTGTACGAAGCGCACAATAACAGGGATTCCGGTGTCTCGACACCTGCCGTGTTCAGACGGAGACGCGTACTCCGTGCTTGCGAGTACATCTGTTGATCCGCGCTGTGCAAGCGCGTTCGGGCGGCCCGCAGGTTGTGTCGTTGGTCTGGCGCGGTGTCAGTTATTCGGAGTTTTCACTGATCATTTTGGCGGCTTTACGCGCTTCCAGTTCGGCCAGCTCCAGGGCGACCATATCCGGCGTTTCGAAACACAGGCGACCGAGTTTTCCGGCACGGATCTCTGTTATCAGACGCGTACCGGCACGGGTGGTATCGACCTGTGCGCCGCTGCCCAGACACCCGGTTTTTTTGCCGATAGCTTGCAGGTTCTCCATATCGTTGTTCGACAACGTTGCGAGCTGATAACGCTGTAGCAGACGCTCTGGGTAACATAGCCTGAGGTAGTGTAGTGCGAATAGCGCGGTGTCTTCATAATCCATGGCGGTTTCGCGAATGGCTCCCGTGACAGCCAATCGATAGCCGCTTTCAATATTTTCGATATTTGGCCACAGCACCCCCGGGCTATCGAGCAGGGTCAAGCCGTCGCCAAGATTAATGCGCTGTTGCCCCTTGGTAATGGCGGGCTCGTTGCCGGTGGCCGCGATCGCACGGCCCGCCAGTGTGTTGATTAGCGTCGATTTGCCCACATTGGGAATCCCGGCCACCAGTATGACCGCGTTACGGGTCTTTTTGCTCGCGGGTGTCAGTTGGCGGCACAGCTGCCGGACCTGCGCGGCCTGACGTGTCTGGTCGGCGCTGATGGCCAGGGTTTTAACCTGTTGTTCCCGTTCGAGATAGGTCTGCCACAGCGCCACAGTGGCAGGATCCGCAAGATCGATTTTATTAAATACCCTGACACGGGGTTTGTTGTTACCGAGAGCGGCCAGCAGGGGATTCTGGCTGCTGTAGGGAATTCTCGCGTCGAGCACCTCGATCACGATATCCACCTGATCGAGCACTTTCCGCAGTTCCTTGCGGGCCTTGTTCATGTGCCCTGGAAACCACTGTACCTGCATAGCTGTCCTGGCGCGTTGTAGAAAAGGGGTAAGCAGGCGGCAATCATAGAGTAGCCCGCATGGAATTACGAACTGCCTGCGTTCGACGGGTGCCGATTTTTGAGAATGACTAGACCGGCACGGGCTGAATAGATTACTCTCGGGTAACATCTGATGGTATTGAGGAGCGATGCGATGGATAAATTGTTGGACGAACAGCAATTGGCAGAAAAATTAGCTGCACTTAATCTCGGCGCGAGCGTCCCCTGGCAAATTATCGACGGCAAACTCCATAAACAATTCACATTTTCCGGATTTGTCGAAGCGTTCGGTTTTATGACCAGGGCAGCGTTGGTGGCGGAACGCATGGATCATCATCCCAAGTGGACCAACGTCTATACGAAGGTGGAGATTGACCTGTTAACCCATCGCTCCGGTGGTATTACCAGTCTGGATTTTGCTCTGGCAGGCGCTATGGAAAAATTGGCCAGCCACTGATCGGGCAGTATTAGCCATGCTTTTACATATTTAAGAGGTGATAGATGTCGGGCGTTTTACAGGGTATTCGCGTACTGGATTTTGGGCGCTATGTGGCAGGACCCCATTGCGCCGCGTTGTTGGCGGATTTTGGTGCGGAGGTGATCCGCATCGAGAAAGTCGACGGCAGTGAGGATCGTTTTTTGTCCCCCCTGTCAGCGTCTGGCCACGGCGCGAACTTTGTTCAGAACAGTCGCAATAAGCTGGGCTTGACACTCAATCCGAATAAGCCAGAAGGCCGGGAAGTCGTCCGGCGCCTGATTCAAACGGCGGACGTGGTGGTGGTCAATATGCCGCGCAGCGCTCTCGAGGCTATGGGGCTGGATTACGACAGCCTGGTGGCAATTAAGTCGGACATTATTCTGACCACCTGTTCGGCGTTTGGATCCCGGGGGCCCTACGCGGACAAGTTGGGGTTTGACGGCATCGGGCAGGCCATGTCGGGCAATATGCATATGTCGGGATATCCGGACGAGCCCATGAAATCCTATGGCCCCTATGTGGATGTCAGCACCGGCATATTGTGCGCGCTGGGTACGGTTCTGGCTCTGTACGAACGCCTGACCAGTGGCAAGGGTCAGATTGTTGAAGGATCGCTGGTCACCACTGCGCTGAATGTCACCAACGCAAATTTGATGGAACAGGCGGTGTTGCAGCTGAATCGGGTGGCGACGGGCAATCGGGGCCAGAGTGGCGCCCCGGCGGATGCTTACAAAACCCGGAATGGCTGGATAATGGTGCAAAATCTTGGCAACCCCTTATTCAAACGCTGGGTCGATCTGATGGGTGAGCCCCAGTGGCTGGATGATCCCCGTTTCAAGGACGACAAATCCCGCGGGGATAACGGTCACATAATCAGCGAGCGCATGGCCACATGGTGTGCAGATAAAACCACCCAGCAGGCAATGGATACGCTGGAGCAGGCGGGGATTCCCGCCGGAGAAATTCTCTCCCCCCAGCAATGTCTCGAGCATCCACATATGCAACAGGCTGGACTGTTTACAGATGTGCACATCGACGGCATCGATAAACCGGTGCCTTTTCTTGAGACACCGGTCAGCTTGTCCCGCACCCCTGGGTCAATGCATTCACCGCCACCGAGTCTGGGGGAGCATACCGATAAAATTCTTACTTCCCTGGGGTACGGACCTGATGAAATTGCGGCATTGCGTAGTGGCAGAGTGGTTTAACGCCCGCTATTCAGTATATTTTGATTGACAGCGCTAAATGGCTTTGCGGGGCCTGTGCGCCGCGTCCAGGTCAGCGTTCGGCAGCAATACCCTCCGCTTTGCCGTGATCCTCGGCCCTGTTATTGAGAGCAAAAAAACTGAGAATTTCTTCGGATTGCCGTAGCGCGTCGCCATAACCCAAATTTATCAGCTCGTTACAGAAGCCCGGCTCGAATAACAGCAAACTGGTGGCGCTCGAGCCACCGCCCTCGGCGGTGCCGCCGGTGGCCCGCAAAAAGAACTTCAGGCTGGCTGGCAGTTCGTCAAAATGGGCGTCGGCGATTTCGTTAATCGCCACGGACGGAGAGATACAAAGATAGTCGATCGGCCTGGGAATATCGTCGACACGGGCATTATTCGCCTGGCTTTCCTGGAGCAAACGGGCCACCTGGTTAACGGTCTTCAGTGTTTCGAGATCGCTTTCAATGGAATCGATAAATGCGCTGTTAAGCATGTGGGCAATCATTTGCGCAACAGAAGGGGAATGCTGCTGTGACTCGGCCACTGGTCGATCCCGCTGATTGTCGCTGACGCCAACGATAAAAACCCGGCTGGCCCCCAGGTGCAGCGCGGGGCTGATGGGTTTTAACTGTCGCATCGCGCCGTCGCCGTAATAATCATTCCCGATTTTTGTGGCGGGAAAGATGGTGGGAATCGCTGTGGAGGCAATCAGATGGTCAATGGTCAGTCCGGTGCGCAGGCCAACGCGTCGAGTACGGCGCCAGTTGTCGTGGCGACCCTGGAAAAAATTCACGGACAGGCCGTTGCTATAGTTCATAGCGGTGATATTGATTGCGTCGAGCTCGCCACTGGCGAGGGCCTCGTCAATATGGCGAAAGCGGATGACGGTGGTCAGTAATTCACGCAGTGGGGTGTTGTCCAGCAACGCCACCGGAGCGCCAAAACCGGATCCTCGATTAAATAGCGATAAACCCAGACGCAGGGTATTTTTGCACACGCCCCACAGATCGGTGCGATAAATATTTTCGGCTTTCAGTGCGCGCCAGGTGGTTTCCAGTTTGCGCACCCGCAGCCGAAAACGCCCGGCGCTACTGGCGATGGCCAGGGCGTTGATCGCGCCAGCGGACGTGCCACAGATAATTGGAAACGGGTTGTGGGTCTGTTTTGGCAGCAGTTCTGCCACGGCTTTGAGGACCCCAACCTGGTAGGCGGCGCGGGCGCCGCCACCGGATAATATAAGTGCGGTGGTCATGGAAGTTATCTATGTCCTTACTGGTGGTTGCGTGCACGCAGATTAATAAATGCCCAGTGCCATACCTGCGGCCATGGTCAACCCGAGTTCTTCACAGCGGGTTAGTTCTTTTTGTGCAAGTGCGCCGACGACGACCACCGGTTCCACGACCTTGCGTAACGGATAGCCCAGCGCAATACGATCCACCTCCCGCACCGCGCCGCTGCCGTCATTGCTGGCGCCGACGAACAACCCGTAGGGTAAATTCAGGTGGTGAGGCTCGGCCGGATAAAAGGTGCGATCAAAAAAATCTTTTAAAGCACCACTCATGTAACCGAAGTTTTCCGGTGTACCAAACAGCAGGCCGTCGGCCCATAACAGATCGTCGAGATCGGCGTCGAAGGCATTCTTCATGACCGTCTCAATGTCCTGTTCCTGGCGGGCGCCCTGCAATACGGCCTGCGCCATCTGCGCGGTTTTGCCCCCCTGGCTATGATAGATTATCATCAAACGCTTCATGGCCTTTAGGCTAAGGAATTTAGCGGCCAAAAGCAAAGACTGCCGCTAAAATTTGCGCATCTCAATGTTACCGCGCTCAACATGGATGTTGAATAACGATGCCTCTCCTGTTGTTTTCCTGCGGCGTGCTGTCTTCAGCGTTGTGGCCAGTGTTGCCGGAAATCCCGCTGCTGACGGCGCTTCTGGTCACAACACTTCCCCTGAGCGTGTATCCGCGACTGCGACCGATCCCATGTGCACTGCTGGGCATCCTGTGGGCCAGTATGTGGGGACACTGGTCGTTGCACCATCGCCTGCCCATTGGCCTGGATAAGACCGACTACCTGGTGACCGGCACGGTGCGAGACCTGCCGCGCATGGATCCGCTGCGTAGTAACTTTTATCTGGATATTCACCGGTTGCAGCCTTTGCAACCGGGCGGGTCCACGCCCGCCCTGCATCGTTTACGACTTGGCTGGTACCAAAGTCCGCAGCTGGAACCCGGCCAGGTCTGGCAATTGCAGGTGCGTCTGCGTGCGCCCCGGGGCCTGAGTAATCCGGGCGGTTTTGATTACCCGGGCTGGCTGTTATCCGAGGGGGTGTCGGCCACGGGTTACGTCCGTTCCGCCGCTGCTAACAGATTATTGAAGGATAACACCGGAATATCGATTGAGCGGTGGCGCTTTCGCCTGCAGCAATCTATTGGGCGATTGGCGCTCAACGACGACGGCAAAGGGTTTATCGCGGCGTTGACGATTGGGGACAGGCAACTTATTCCGGCGGCGATGTGGCGTTCGTTAGAGGTGACAGGAACCCTTCATCTGATGGTGGTATCCGGTCTGCATATCGGTATGCTCGCGGGCTGTGGCTGGTTACTCGGTATCGGCGCTGGCAAGCTACTGGCGGCGGCGGGAGCAACGCTGCCCGCCACCCAGGTCGGTGCGGGCCTGTCTCTTATGGTGGCGGTTGGCTACAGTCTGCTGGCTGGCTTTTCGTTGCCTACCCAGAGAGCGGTAATCATGCTTGCAGTTTTTCTGGTGGGTCCTCTTTTACGTCGCAAAATCGCGCCGGGCGCGGGCTTATTGTGGGCTTTGGCATTGGTGAGTGTCCTCGAT
>JBFJMM010000110.1:0-7452 GCA_041633885.1 Porticoccaceae bacterium | reverse complement strand
GTACTCCACAAAATGCCCGAAGGCGTCGTGATCCACCAATAACGCGCGATCAGTCAGGCCCTCTAGTTCAGCGCGGATAGCGTCGACCGCGGCGTGCTGCGCGGCTTCAAAGACGCGCAAATTGTCATTTATTTGCGCCACATCCTGAGGTAATCGCACGCTTAGCCATGCACTGACGGCCCGTGCGATTGCCACGGCATTATCCGGATTTAACCACAGGTGATAATCGCCCTGTTGGGTGTCCGTGGACGGCCACACGATGGCGGGTAATAGCGCTGCGGTAATAACCGTCTCCGGTTCGCGGGTGAGCAGACTGCTGGCCAGAAAATGTTCCAGTCCGGGGCCAACCCACACCACCAGGTCCGCTTGGTCCAGCAGTTGGCGATCGGAAACTCGGAGGGAGTAATGGTGCTCGGTATCGGTATCGGGAAGCATCTGGCGAACATCCGCGGCACTCCCCGCAATCTCCTCGGCCATCAGGGTCAATGGGCGAATGGTGGTCACAATAAGCGGTTTCCCCCATGCCGGAAACGCTATTAGCAACAACAACACTACTACTGTACGCATACGAGATATCCACCCTGCTATCAAGCAAGCGCACAAGATGCGCGCCTGGTCGCCTGTTATCCATAAATGTTATGTTATAACATTTTGTATTTGTGCACCACGTGACTCTGTCAAATTTCCTGCGGAACGCTGCGGGAGTCCTTGGCGCCATGGGCGCATTGTTATATTATCACGACCACCTTCCACCGGTCGCCGACAAGTGATTACCAACTCCAAAGTCGCATACCACGATCACGATCACGCCCGCTGCGAGAACGCGGCCATGATCCAGGCCCGCAACGTCTGTCGCGCCCGCGGAGCCCGGCTAACCCCCTCCCGGGAGGCGGTGTTACAGTTGATCTGGCAAAACCACAAACCGATCGGCGCCTACGCCCTGATCGAAAAACTCACCGAACTCAACGGCAAACGAGTATTGCCACCAACGGTCTATCGGGCCATTGATTTTCTGTTAAGCCTGGGCCTGATTCATCGCATTGCTTCGCTGAACAGTTTTATCGGTTGCCCGTTTCCCGGCAGCGCCCACAGCGATCTTTTTCTGGTGTGCCGGGCCTGCGGCAGTGCGGCGGAGTGCAGCGCCGAAGGGATTAATAGTGCCATTTCAGCTACCGCTGCCCGCGCGGGGTTTACCGCCGAATCCCAGTCCGTTGAAATTCTGGGCCTGTGTCCTCAGTGTAAGCTCCAGGCAACGGAATCCACCCAATGATCCCTCCACCCAGGCCACTGTTGACGTTGCGTGGCGTTGATAAGCGCTATCGCCACAAAACGGTTCTGCGCCACGTCGATCTGACCCTGGCAGCCGGGCAAATTTTGACACTGATCGGGCCCAACGGTGCGGGCAAGACCACGCTGGTTAAAATTGTGCTGGGCTTGTTGGCCCCGGACGCTGGCACGGTGTCGCGAGCGGCTGGGCTACGTATCGGCTATATGCCGCAAAAATTGGCCCTGGATGGGACACTGCCCCTGAGCGTGGGGCGTTTTTTGCAGCTGGCCGAACCCGATATCCGTTTATGTCGCGGGTCGCTGGAAGAAACCGGTGTATTGCATCTGCTCGACCATCCGGTGCAGGGGCTATCCGGCGGCGAAACCCAGCGCATGCTACTGGCCCGTGCCCTGCTGCGCAAACCCGACCTGCTGGTACTGGACGAACCGGTACAGGGTGTGGATGTTGCCGGGCAGGAGGCCCTGTACCTGTTGATTAACCGTATTCGCCAACGGTTGAATTGCGCCATTCTGATGGTTTCCCACGATCTTCATCTGGTGATGGCCGCAACCGACGAGGTGATTTGCCTGAACGGCCATATCTGCTGCCACGGCAGCCCCGAGCACGTCTCCAACGACCCGGCATTTGTTGAACTATTCGGCAGCCGCACGGCACTGTACACCCACCATCACGACCATCATCACGACCTGGACGCCACGGTTGTCGCAGCACAGAACGACAGCATGGAGCGGCCCGATGCCTGACTTTTTAGTCCTGGCGTTACTCGCCGGGCTCGGCGTGTCCCTGGTAAGCGGACCCCTGGGCGCCTTTGTGGTATGGCGTCGCATGGCCTATTTTGGCGACACTCTCGCCCACGGCGCCCTGTTAGGGGTGGCGCTAAGTATGTGGTTTGCCGTAGCCCCCACCCTTGCGGTGGCCCTGGTGTGTATAGCTCTCGCGCTGCTGATGACCGCCTTGCAGCAGCAACGGCTGCTGTCCACCGATACGACCCTGGGCATATTGGCGCACAGCGCCCTGGCCCTCGGACTGGTAGCTATTACACTGATCCCCGGCGCCCGGGCGGATATGGAAGGCCTTTTGTTTGGCGATATTCTGGCGGTAACCCCTGCGGAAGTCATTACCATCTGGCTGACGGCAGCTCTGGTCGCGATCCTGTTGTGGCTGTTGTGGCGACCGCTGCTGGCAATAACCGTACATCTGGATCTGGCCCAGGTAGAAGGTGTGGCGGTGACCAAAGTGACGCTGGCGCTCAAGCTGATGTTGGCGCTGGTGGTCGCGGTGGCCATGAAAGTGGTCGGGGTGTTGTTAATTACCGCACTGCTGATTATTCCCGCTGCGGCGGCCCGCGGCATGGCTCGCAATCCGGAAAGCATGGTAGTGATGGCCAGTGCCATCGGCGCCATGGCGGTCGCCGCCGGGCTCGGTGCCGCCTGGTTCTGGAATCTGCCAGCCGGACCGGCAATCGTATTGTCGGCGACCCTTATCTTTGTGTTGTCCCTGGCTTTTGTGCCCGCGAGGCTCCAACCCTAGCAGTCTCCGGGGAGGGCGCCATCGCGCCCCTTGACCTGCCAACACCCCAGGGAGGGCCCCACCCTCTGCCGCACAACTGGCTGCACCGCCACGGCCAGATTACACAGCTCCCCACTGACTACAGATTAGCCCCGGGTACAACCAGGGTTTCCGCGTAACGGTCGAGAAGCCTGGTCAACCCATCGATATGGTCGGCAAAACCGATCAGAATAATCTGCTGCACCCCCAGATCGGCAAACTGTTTGACCACGTCGAGATCGCAAGTGCTGTCGTAAGGTGCCACCGCCAATTCGATATCGGCCATAGTCCTGCCATACTCAGCCAGCAATGGTTCCAGTCTCGCTAACCGTTCCCCGATAGTTTGCGGCGTGAGGCGAAAACCCATCCAGCCCTGACCAAATTCCGCAACTCGCCGCAGCGCCGGATTGCTTTCACCGCCGATAAAAATGGCCGGGTGGGGTGTTTGCACCGGTTTCGGTCCCTGCACACAGGCTGGCAAGGTATAAAATTCGCCCTCGTAGCTGGACACTTCGTCACACCACAAACTACGAATAACGTGCAGATAATCCCGTGTCCGGGCACCCCGGCGTGCAAACGGAACCCCCAGCGCCGCAAATTCTTCCGCAGACCACCCGGTACCGATACCGAGCACCATGCGGCCACCGGACAATACATCCACATCGGCAGACTGTTTGGCGACGTACACGGGGTTGCGCTGGGGGAGAATAGTAATCCCGGTACCCAGTTTGATGGTGCTGGTATGGGCGGCCAGAAATGCGAGGGCAGTGAACGGCTCGAGAATGCCGGTCTCCGGTTGAAAAGGCGGAACGCCGTCGTCGGAATACGGATAGGGGGAGTCGTAGTGCTGGAAGTTCACCACGTGTTCCGCTGCCCACAGGTGGCTAAACCCACGCTCCTCAATCGCTTTTCCGGCGGCAATCACGTACTCGGGCCGAGAAGCGTGGGGCCCACCAAATAGTGTTTCGATGCTAAATTTCATACCGTTCTCCCGCAGGGCTGAGGGGGCGTGCATTCGGGCTTTTGCAAGTAATACCCGTGGGTCCGCGCACGGAGTCCCACGACAACCCGTCGCACGAGCTGTTTTTATTTACGTGCAGTGAGTATATGTCAGGTGAACTTAATGGGCACTGGTCCGCGCGGTGCCGAGCATTATTATCCAGGACAGGGGGACATTCCCTCAGGGATAGGTGGCGCGTAATGAGCGCCAGGCGACCCGTAGATTGCCATGCTCGAACGGCGGTCGGAAATAGCCGTGCAGTTCACCTTGCGGATTAATTAACACCAGATCCCCGCTGTGCGGTACCTGATAATCCTGCTCCGCCGGGGCCGTGGCGTCGTAGGCGATGTTCACTTCGGCGGCGAGCTTGAGGATGGCGTAGGGGTTCCCGGTGATACCCATAAAGTCCCCGTGAAACTGCGCCAGATATTCCCGCAGGCGTTGGGGTGTATCGCGCTGCGCATCTACGGTTACCAGCACGATCTGTAAATCCCGCTGGTCTTCTGGTGTGAGTGCGCCATACATTTTAGCCAGTGTCGACAGGGTGGTCGGGCAGATGTCCGCGCAATGGGTAAACCCGAAAAACACAATGCTCCAGCGCCCGGCGAGCCGCTGCCTACCGACCTCGTTGCCGAGCTGATCCACCAGCGCGAAGTCGCTGAACGCCCGAGGCTTATCCAGAACCAGTGCACCGTAATCCCGCAGCTGATATTGATTGAGAATGCGCGGGCTGGACAGCTTGTTGACCAACGCCCCGATGGTCAGGGCGCTAAAGACCAGCACCCCGATTACGGTCAGGCGAATATTGCGCCGCACGTTGTCCTGTGCCGATGTCTGGTCGCCCATCAGCGTCCCATCAGGACCGGAGCGGCAATAAAATAGTGGTCGACCAGCATGACCACGAACAGGGCCATCAAATACACGATCGAGTATTTGAACGTATCCATACCGGCCTCAGGGTTTTTGCCCCTGAGCAAAACAATTGCCCAGTACAGAAACCCGCCGCCGAGCACCAGCGCACCCAGCAAGTACAGCCAGCCGCTCATCCCGGTAAGATAAGGCAGGATGGTGACGAGAATCATTAAAATGGTGTACAGCAGGATATGCAGGCGGGTGTAACGCTCGCCATGGGTGACCGGCAGCATCGGAATATCCGCTTTGGCGTATTCTTCCTTGCGATGCAGGGCCAACGCCCAGAAATGCGGTGGCGTCCAGGCAAAAATAATCAATACCAGCAACAACGCGTGCGGGTGAACGGTCCCGGTCACCGCGGCCCAGCCGAGCAGGGGAGGGGCGGCGCCCGCCAGGCCCCCGATCACAATGTTTTGCGGCGTGGCGCGCTTTAGAAACAGGGTGTAGACAACCGCGTAGCCCACCAGCGAGGCCAGGGTTAACCAGGCAGTGAGCACGTTGATGTACACCAGCAATATAGCCATACCGGCCACGCCGAGAATCAATGCAAACAGCAGCGCCTGCCCCGGCTCCACCCGGCCCTTGGCCACCGGCCGATTCAGGGTGCGCGCCATCTTCAGATCGACATGGCGATCCACCAGATGATTCACCGCCGCCGCCGAGGCTGCGCACAGAGCGATCCCCAGATTACCCAACAACAGAATATCCAACGGCACCATCCCCGGCACCGCCAGTAACATGCCGATAACCGAGGTCAGAATCATTAGCGCGACGACGTTGGGTTTGCACAGCTCGAGATAATCTTTCCAGCGCGCTCTGGCGACACCAATATTAATTTCCATCGGCTAAGTTCTCCTGTCGCGGCGCTTGCGCGGTCCATATTTTTGCGCCGAGTGTTACCAGTGTTAGCAACAGCAACGCGGCACCAATATTGTGTAGCATCGCGATCGACAGCGGCACCATCCATAAAATATTGCTGACACCCAGGGTAATCTGTAGCCCCAGCGCCGCCGCGACCAGCAGCGCCAGGCGTCGCACCCGACGCTCGTTCACCCACAACAGAGCGCCGCAAAACACTAACAGGTACAACGTAGTAATTATAGCGCCGATCCGGTGACCCATATGGATGGCCACGCGCGCCTCGCTCTCCAGCTGTCCGCCCAGATAATTAGGACCGATAGACTGGGTGAAATTAAAGCCCTGGGACGGATTCATGGGCGGCCACCACTGAGCGTGGCAAGTGGGGAAGTCGGGGCAGGCAAAGGCTGCATAGTTTGCACTGGTCCAACCGCCGAGGGCGATCTGCGCAAACACTATAATGACGGCACCCACCAGCCAGTGCTTCGTATTCTGCAAGCGCCGCCAGGACTCAGCGCTCACTAACCAACGGGAATCATCCAGGCGCAGGGTAAGTAGCCAGAGCAGGGACAGGGTCGCCATACCACCCAACAAATGCAGCGTTACCACCTGCGGCCATAGTTTCAGGGTCACCGTCCACATCCCGAACAAGCCCTGCCAGACCACCACGAACAACAGAAAAATAGGTAACCGAAACGGATAGCCTTGTTGCTCCCGTTTGCGCCAGGCGAGAAGGGCGAGAAAGCCGATCACCACACCGAGGGTACTGGCAAAATAACGGTGCACCATCTCCGGCCAGGTTTTGCTGGCGTCCACCGGCGCATGGGGAAACAGTTCCTGCGCCCGGGTTATTTCGTGGGCCTCGCTCGGCCAGGTCAAATGCCCGTAGCACCCGGGCCAGTCGGGACAGCCAAGGCCGGCGTCCACCAGGCGCGTAAACGCGCCGAGCATCACCACCGCCGTCGCCAGACAGGTCGCGGCAAGGGCCAGTCGAAATCCGCTTTTGCGCCGGCTTGCGTCGTTAAACAGACTCATGGCTGATCAGGGCTCCGGTGAGTATTTGAACAGATGCTTAATATCTTCAAGCATGCCGCCGCCGTCGTGCGCGGCTGAATAAAACATCATGGCGACCCCGTGGGGGTCCACCAAAAACGCCCGCGCTTGCCCTGCTTGCCAGTCGGCATTGGTGCCCGCCAGAAGTTGCTGAAACGCTTCACGGTCCACCGACAATATTTCCAGGTACGGGTGTTCCGCGTTCACATACTGTGCCGTGGCGGAGCTGAGCTGCGTATCTAAATTCAAATAGACCCGCTGCAGACGCTGACTTTTGGTGCCCAGCAGAATATGCACCTGGCGCGTGACGTAAAGCACGTCGCGACATTCGTCCGCGCACTGCGCGCCCCCCACTACAACCAGACGCCAGTCGGGCTGTGGTTGCTCCCAGGACCAGGCGGCGCCCTGTGCATTTTTGGCGGGCAGATCGGCAAACCGCACCACGGGGGTTAGTAGAATACCGTGGTTACTGGTACCCAGCAGGTTCAACAACCGCTGACGCTGTTGCTCATTTCCGGGGAAGACCAGAAACCCCGCTATCAGCACCAGTGCCACCGTGGCGACCATCACCCACACCTGAAGAGGAGATTTTTTGGTGCTCGCTTCACTCATCGACCGACCCATCGCCTGTTTTCCCGAACCTGCCGCGCACAACGGCCCCCAAGTTAGAACTGGCAAACACGGTCAATATCAGCAAGGTTGCCGCCATCGCAAACCACTGCACCGCGTATCCAATATGTTTACCCGGCTGCACATTCACAATCGTCCAGCCCGTTTGCAGCGCTCCCGGGGC
>JBFJMM010000109.1:0-7538 GCA_041633885.1 Porticoccaceae bacterium | reverse complement strand
GCATTTTACAAACACGTGTCCCACGATTTTGAAAAACCCCTGACCTGGAGCCACAATCGGGTTGAGGGCAAGCTCGATTACACCAGCCTGATCTATGTGCCGGCGCACGCGCCGTTCGATCTGTACAACCGGGATACGCCGCGGGGCATCAAGCTGTACATTCAGCGCACATTTATCATGGACGATGCGGAGCAATTTCTGCCCCTGTATCTGCGCTTTATCAAGGGCGTGGTGGATTGCGCCGATTTACCGTTGAACGTATCGCGGGAGATTTTGCAGAGCAGTGCGGCGGTGGACAGTATTCGTGGTGCGTTGACCCGGCGCGCTTTGGATATTCTGGAAAAGTTGGCCACGGATCAGCCGGACGACTACAAGAAATTCTGGGCGGTGTTTGGCCCGGTACTCAAGGAAGGTCTGGCGGAAGACGTGGCCAATCGCGAACGCATCGCCGGATTGTTGCGTTTCCCCACTACCCGCGGCGCGGAACAGCTGGTGTCACTGGTGGACTACGCCGCTGCGATGCAGGAAGGGCAGGACAAAATTTATTATCTGGTGGGGGATTCGGATACGGCGATACGCAACAGTGCCTATCTGGAAATTTTCCGTAAACAGGGTATCGAAGTGTTGCTGCTCAGTGAACGCATCGACGAATGGGCCATGTCTAACCTGACGGAATTCGACGGTAAATCGTTGCAGGACATCAGCCGGGGCGAGCTGGATCTGGGTGCCCTGGGAGAAGCGCAGGACGAAGACAAGGATAAAGAGCAGCAAGCCGATGGCGAAAACGACGCAGTGCTGGAGCGTCTCAGGGAAGCGCTCGGTGAGCGGGTGGAAAATGTGCGTGCTACCCACCGGCTGACGGAATCTCCCGCCTGTCTGGTGCTGGGGGAAGGTGATATCGGGCCGCAAATGCGCAAGTTGCTGGAAGCGGCGGGGCAGAGCGCGCCGGTCAGTAAACCGGTTCTGGAGATTAATCCTGAGCACCGTCTGGTAATCCGTCTCGCCAGTGAAACCGACCAGGAAAAAATCGCGGACCTGGCCGGGCTGTTGTACGATCAGGCCGCACTGGCCGCGGGTCACCAGCTGGAAAATCCGGCGCTATTCGTGCAGCGTCTCAACCGTCTGTTGTTCAGCGCCGAGTAGGGCTCTATCGGCGGCGACTCCGGTGGGAGGGGTTGGTCTTCGGGGTGATAAACCACCTATAATTGCGGACCTCCCCCAACCGACGGGCCTATGACAAAGAATAATCACATTGCCGTGCTTGGCGGTGGCAGTTTCGGCACGGCCATCGCCAATATGGTGGCAGGCAACGGGCATCCGACGCGACTGTGGATGCGCGATGTCGAGCATGCCCGCCAGTGCACCGAGAACCGGGAAAATACCCGGTACCTGCCCGGCTATCGGCTCGATGAGCGATTGGGAATTACCAGCGATCTCGCCGCTGCACTCGACGGCGCAAATCTGGTGTTTTTCTCGGTACCCAGCGCAGCGTTCCGGGGTCTGGCGCGACAGGTTGCACCACTGGTACCAGCCGGCACCATCGCCATCAGTACCGCCAAGGGTATCGAAAGCAGCAGTTTCAAACTGATGAGTGAAATTCTCGCTGAGGAGATGAACGCGCCGCGGATCGGCGTCATCAGCGGCCCTAACATTGCCCAGGAAGTCGCGGCCAACGAAATTACCGCGACCGTGATTGCCAGTGCCGATCCCGGCGTTTGCGAAATCGTTCAGCAGTTACTGGTCACGCCGTTTTTTCGCGTCTATTCCAACAGCGATGTATACGGCGTTGAACTGGCCGGTGCCTTAAAAAATATTTACGGCATCGAGGCGGGCATGGCCTCCGCGATGGGGGTCGGGCAGAATACATTGAGTGTGCTGATCACGCGCAGCCTCGCGGAAATGACCCGGTTTGCCGCGCGCCTCGGTGCCAACCCCATGACCTTTCTGGGCTTGAGTGGCGTCGGCGACCTGTTTGTCACCTGTACCTCACCCCTGAGTCGCAACTTCAGGGTGGGCCAGGCACTGGGCAAGGGACGTAGCCTGGAGGAGGCCATCGCCGACGTAGGGCAGGTCGCCGAAGGGGTGAATACCGCCCGCATCGTCAAGCAAAAAGCCGATGAAATGGGTGTTTATATGCCCCTGGTAACAGCGCTGTGCGATGTTATGTTTAACAACAAATCCATACCCCGGGTGCTGTATAACATGATGCAGTCCGAAAAAACCGACGATGTGGAATTTCGCGTGGGGTAAACCTGACTTGTTTGACAAAACCGACGCTTTTGGGTGTGTAAAAATGACATATCAATGGCGAAATATACTGCTTGACGGAGGTGACTATGTCTAACCAGGAAAACGGAAATGACACCAATCTGGGCAATCTCGACACTTGGATCCGACTGTTCTTTATGTTGCTGTTCGGCTTGTTGTTATATGTCGCCTGGCTGGTCATAGTGGTTATTGCGGTATTGCAATTTGCGCTGGTGTTAATGACCACCAACGATAACGACAATCTGCGTGGCCTTGGTCAGGGGTTGAGCAAATGGTGTTTGCAGGTGTATTTATTTTTAACATTTAACAGCGAGCAAAAGCCCTTTCCTTTTGACGACTGGCCGGTTGTGGAGGATTTGTCTGAGGGTGTCTCGCCACAGGGTGATAAACGGGAAGCTACCCCCACATCCCGTGCGGCTGGGGCGCGGAGCAAAGCCGCCGGTGCGGACGATATCCCGGCCTTTGTCGAAGAACCTGTGGATGCGGACAAGGCAGCGCGCTGATACGCCAGCTCCATGAAACTTTATATTCTGCGCCATGGCGAAGCGGGTCTCGCGGCCACCGACCAGGTGCGAGCTTTAACGCAGCATGGGCGCGAACAGTTGGAGCAGGTGGTCGCGGCACGGCACGGTGATCTTGGTGCCGTATCCGTGGTTGTCACCAGCCCCCTGCGGCGCGCCCGGGAAACCGGTGCGGTGGTAGCCAGAGCATTGAATTACGCCGGGGAGCTGGTGGTTAGCGAAGCCCTCGCCCCCGCGGGCAGTCCGCTGGCGGTCAGTCACTTACTGGAGACCATTGACGAACCAGTTAATGGTCAAGGAGATAGCACGGAGCAAAGTGTATTACTGGTCAGCCACCAACCGCTGGTAGGCCAGCTCGTCGCGTGGTTAACCGGGCTGACGCAAACGGGGTGGATGGACACCGGGTGCTTGGCCGCGCTGGAAGTCACCGCCTGCGTACAAAATGGCGCGGAACTACTTTATATGGAGCGCCCCAGTCAGTGACCGAAACCAGAACAACCGGTGTGCCAAGATCACATCTGTTTCACTACGACGGCATCGACATCGCCGCCTGCGAGTGGGGCGACCCGGATGGTACACCGGTGCTTGCCACCCACGGCTGGCTCGACAATGCGGCCAGTTTCGCAGTGCTGGGGCCATTGCTGAAAGGCGTGCGTCTGGTGGCTGTGGATCTGGCGGGCCATGGGTTGAGTAGCCACCGCGCCGCTCACGGTACCTACAATATCTGGCAGGATGTGGGCGATATTCACGCCGTCGCCAATCAACTGGGCTGGCAACGGTTTGCCCTGCTCGGGCATTCCCGCGGCGGCATGATCTGCACCCTGACCGCCGGTGCGTTTCCGCAGCGTATTTCCCATCTGGCGCTGCTCGACAGCTTTGTACCGCAAACCATGACCGCCCAGGGAGCCCCGCAGCAGTTGGCCAGGGCGATCGAAAAACGGCAGAAAGTGCTGGCGCGGCCCGGCAAACTATACGCCACCGTGGCGCAGGCCGAAGCGGCGCGCACCCGTGGGGAAAGTCCGCTGACACCAGAGGCGGCGCACCTGATTGTCGGTCGCGCTATCGAGCCGGTGGCGGGTGGGTTTCGCTGGCGCAGCGATGAAAAATTAAAAATACCGTCCGAAGTGAAACTGACAGAGGACATGGTCCATGCCTTTGTCACTCGCATTGAATGCCCGGTACTGATGTTGCTGGCCCACCAGGGGCGATTACAGCGCTTTTACGGTATGGAAAAAATACTGACTGACATGACGACTGAAATAATCCCGGGTAGCCACCACTTCCATATGGAGGAGTCCGCCGAGCTGGTCGCCGCGCGACTGTCGGCGTTTTTCACCAAACAGCCATAACCTCGACGCGCTGCCCAAGTGAACGTAAGTTAACGTATCAGTGACAAAAACTCATTGCGGGTGGGCTGATTGTGGCGAAACACCCCCAGCATAGCCGATGTTTTCATAATCGAGTTCTGTTTTTCCACGCCGCGCATCATCATGCACATATGTTGCGCTTCGATAATTACGGCCACGCCCTGGGCGCCAGTTACTTCTTCGATGGTCCTGGCAATCTGCGTGGCCAGATTTTCCTGAATTTGCAGGCGACGGGCGTACATATCCACCACCCGGGCAATTTTCGACAGGCCCAGCACCTTGCCCTTGGGAATATAGGCCACGTGACATTTGCCCACGAATGGCAGCAAATGGTGCTCGCACAGAGAGTACAGCTCGATGTCCTTGACGATCACCATTTCATTGGAATCGCTGGGGAACAGGGCGTCGTTCACCACCTCGTCAATGGTGCGGTCATACCCCTCGGTGAGAAACTGAAAGGCTTTGGCGGCGCGGGTGGGAGTGTCCACCAGTCCCGGTCGCGTCAGATCCTCGCCGATGCCTTCAATAATCGCTGCGTACGCTTTGGTCATGTCCATGGGGGTTATTCCGGTCGGTAAGTCGCAATCGGCAAATTATACCGGCAATGGGTATTTTATCCACGCTCCCGTACGCACCTTTCCAGTACTTCGGTTCAGTACTTCGGTTCAGTACTTCGGTTCAGTACTACGCTCCAGTACAACCGTTGTGTGCGACAGTTCTGTACAATAAGCGCGTCTCTGGGAACATTGCCGATGGAAAAATCATTAAAGCGGGAATTCGCGCACCTGTACGAGCAGTTGCACAACGTGCGGGACTATATTCGCTGGGGCGCCAGTCGCTTCGGCGAAGCCGGACTGCACTTCGGTCACGGCACCGATAATGCCTGGGACGAGGCGGTGATGCTGGTGATGCACGCCCTGCATTTACCCCTCGACAGCGACGCCCGGGTGCTGGATGCGCGGCTTACCGAAGACGAAAAGAAAGCGGTGATTACGCTGCTGCTACGGCGCGTCAACGATCCACAACCGGCGCCTTACCTGACCGGTACGGCCTGGTTTGCCGGGCTGGAATTTATGGTCGACCCGCGGGTGTTGATTCCCCGTTCGCCGATAGGCGAGCTGATCGAGCAGGGTTTCCACCCCTGGCTCAGCGGCGCGCCGCAACGCATTCTGGATATGTGTACCGGCAGCGGTTGTATCGGTATTGCCTGCGCCTGGTATTTTCCGGACGCGCAGGTGGAGTTGAGTGATATATCGACCGATGCGCTGGAGGTAGCCCGCGCCAACGTGGCAAAGCACGATTTGCAGGAACGGGTCGCAGTGCTTGAGTCCGATCTGTTTGCGAATCTGAGGGGCAGTTACGATTTGATCGTGGTCAATCCGCCCTACGTGAATGCGGAGGATATGGCCGCCCTGCCCGTGGAGTTTCACCGCGAGCCGGTGCTGGCCCTGGCGTCCGGGGACGATGGCCTGGATTTTACCCGGCGTCTGTTGCAGGACGCGACCCGCCATCTGAGCGAAGAGGGCGTGCTGATCGTGGAAGTGGGCAACAGTTGGCCCGCGCTGCAACAGGCCTATGCACAGGTGCCGTTTACCTGGCTGGAATTTGAACGGGGTGGCCACGGGGTGTTTGCCATCACCCGCGAGCAGCTGTTAAGCGGTGGGCTTTAGCCGCAGATTGCAGGGTCACTGGGCGACGCAGGTAATACGCCGACTGGGATCACACCCTAAAAAGGCCTGAACTCAGGGTTCCCGCGCCGTATAATGCGCACATCACCGGGGACGGGAGTCACAGTGAGCAGAGGAGAATAACCAGTGTCCGGCAACACCTTCGGCAAACTATTTACCGTCACCAGCTTTGGCGAAAGCCACGGCCCGGCTCTGGGCTGCGTGGTGGACGGCTGCCCCCCCGGCCTGGCATTAAGCGAGGCCGACCTGCAACGCGATCTCGACCGCCGCAAACCCGGTCAGTCCCGCTACACCACCCAGCGCCGCGAGGACGATCAGGTCAAAATTCTGTCCGGTGTATTTGAAGGCAAAACCACCGGTACCCCCATCGGCCTGCTGATCGAGAACGCCGACCAGCGCTCCAAGGATTACAGCGCCATCAAGGATGTGTTTCGCCCGGATCACGCCGACTATACCTATTTCCAGAAATACGGTGCGCGGGACTATCGCGGTGGCGGGCGCGCGTCCGCCCGGGAAACCACCATGCGTGTGGCGGCGGGCGGCATCGCCAAAAAATACCTGCGCGAGCATTTCGGTGTCGAGGTGCGTGGCTACCTGAGTCAGTTGGGGCCGATCGCCGTTGAGCGCGTCGACTGGAATGAGGTGAATAACAACCCGTTTTTCTGCCCCGACCCGGACAAGGTGCCGGAGATGGAAGCCTATATGCAGCAGTTGAGCAAGGAGGGCAACTCCATCGGCGCCAGAATCACCGTGGTTGCCGAAGGGGTGCCGCCGGGCTGGGGCGAGCCGGTGTTCAACCGGCTGGATGCGGATATCGCCAGCGCCCTGATGGGTATCAACGCCGTCAAAGGGGTGGAAATCGGCGATGGGTTTGCCTGCGTAACCAAAAAAGGCAGCGAGCATCGGGACGCCATGACCCCGGCGGGCTTTTTGTCCAACAACGCCGGTGGAGTGCTCGGCGGTATTTCCAGCGGTCAGACCATCGTCGCCAGCATGGCCCTCAAACCCACCTCCAGCATTCGTATTCCGGGGCAATCCATCGACACCAGCGGCAACGCCGTGGAAGTGGCTACCACCGGCCGCCACGATCCCTGCGTGGGCATACGGGCCACGCCCATCGCCGAAGCCATGCTGGCCCTGGTATTGATGGATCACGCCCTGCGCCACCGGGCGCAAAACGGCGGCGTCAATTCCGGTCTGACCCCCATTTCCCCCGAGGTCGCCGGGTAATTGGATGAACCACGGCGTCCGTCGTTAGCCGCGCCGTCACCGGTGCCCCGCGCACGGGTTCCCTACTGGCGGCTGTCCGGTTTTTACTTTTTTTATTTTGCGCTGCTCGGGGCGCTCTATCCCTACTGGCCGCTATATTTGCAGGGCGAAGGTTTTTCAGCGGATCAAATCGGACTGCTGCTGGCCGTGCCCATGGCCACCAAAATTGTCGCACCCAACCTGTGGAGCTGGCTGGCGGATGTCACCGGTCGGCGGCTGGAAATTATTCGTCTCGGATCGCTGCTAGGACTGATCTGTTTTCTCGGCGTGGTGTTTGGCAGCGATTTCTGGTGGCTGCTGCTGGTGATCACCGGCTACAGTTTTTTCTGGAACGCCGTACTGCCCCAGCAGGAAGTGGTGACCCTGGATTTTCTCGCGGATTTTCCCGAACGCTACAGCCGCCTGCGGGTGTGGGGTTCGGTGGG
>JBFJMM010000108.1:0-7545 GCA_041633885.1 Porticoccaceae bacterium | reverse complement strand
GGTGCGCGCACTCGGTACAGGTTCGTTGCTACGCTAAACTGTGCGATGGCACGACGGGCAGCCCACGCTGCCCGTTTTTTTGTGCGACAGGATCACCGCGAAAAAATGACGTTTTTCTGTCAACGCACATGGGTTAAAGACGGCAGCGAAAATCGTACTTATTGGTCTTCCCGTTTCGCCGCCTCCCGCAGCCGCAACTCGCGACGCTGGATCTTCCCCGTGGTTGTCATTGGCAGGCTCGTCACAAACTCAAACTCCCGCGGATATTCGTGCTTGGCGAGGCGCTCGCGAACCATCTGGCGAATATCGTTTTCCAGCTCTTCGCTGGCGGTGTAACCCTCGGCCAGAATAATAAACGCTTTAATACTTTCGGTGCGCACCGGGTCGGGCACACCAATGGCCGCAGACATAGCCACCGCCGCGTGGCGCGACAGGGCGTCTTCAATTTCACCGGGGCCAATACGATAACCGGAGCTGGTGATCACGTCGTCGGAACGACCCTTGAACCAGAAATAGCCGTCTTCATCCATGACCCCATTGTCGCCCATCAACAGCCAGTCGCCGATATATTTGTCGCGGGTCGCATCCGGGTTATTCCAGTATTCGAGCAGCATGACTGGATCGCCCTTGCGAATGCCGATCTGGCCTTCGGTACCGGGGGGCAGCAGTTCACCGCTGTGTTCGTCGATAATCGCCGCCACGTGTCCGGGAATCGCTTTGCCCAATGACCCGGCTTTTGCGGGGAGCACCTCGGCACAGTTGCCCAGCACAAGATTGCACTCGGTCTGCCCATAAGCCTCGTTAATACGTACTCCCAGGGATGCATTAGCCCACTCGAACAATGCCGCGCCGACCGCTTCTCCGCCGCTGAATACGGAGCGCAACTGCACGTCGTAGCGTTGCATGGCATCGGGCACCTGACGCATCATTTTTAACATGGTCGGAGTTAGCAACGCATTGCGCACCCGGTGCTTGGCCAGCATATGATAGGCCTGTTCCGGATCGAATCCTGGCGCGCGAAATGCCAGTATGGGCACGCCGTAAAACCAGGAGGGAGTAAGAATGTCCATCAACCCTGCCACCCAGGCCCAGTCGGCCGGCGACCAGTTCAAATCACCCGGTTGCGGAAAAAAATTATTGCAGTATTCAATGCCGGGCAGTGTGCCCAGCAGGCAGCGATGGGCGTGCAACGCGCCCTTGGGATTGCCGGTTGTGCCCGAGGTATAGCAGATAAAGGCCGGATCCTCCGCCAGACTGTTGACCGTGACAAATTGATCGGAGCCTTTTTCCAGAATAGTCCAGAAATCCTCGCCCTTGCCCTGCGCGCCATCGGTCAATAATACTTTTTCGAGGTGCGGCGCCCTGTCCCAGACTTCCTCTACCTTGGCAAAGTTGGCCCGGTCGGTAATCAGAATTTTGGCGCGGCTGTCGTTGAGGCGATATTCGATAGCATCGGCCCCGAACAATACCGATGTCGGACAGGAAATCAGTCCCGCTTTCCAGCAGGCAATATGCGCTATCGCAGTTTCCGGCGCCTGGCCCAGCAGTAACGTCACGCGATCACCGGGTTTGCCCCCCAGACCGATCAATGCATTGGCGAACTGATTGGCGTATTGCTGAATTTGACGAAAGGAGTATTCCCGCACTTCACCCTTTAAGGTTTCATAAATCAGCGCTACCCGCGTCGGATCAGCCGCGTGTTTGTCCACGCAGTGGTGCGCCATATTAAAATGCCGGGGCACCTTCCACTGAAACGCGTTGTAGACATCTTCGTAGGTTTTACCTTGCGTAATCAGCATATGCACTCCGATAATTTATCTTTATAAATATAATTCCGAACCCGCAGGTGACCCGCGCCGTAAAATTACAATGCCGGCCAGATGCCGCCCGATACCGGAATCGTGACGCCGGTGATAAAACTCGATTCTTCACTACTTAAAAACAGGGCGGCGTTAGCGATATCCAGTGGTTCTCCGAGGCGTTGCAGCAGACAGGCGCGCTGGATTTTTTCAATGGCCGCATCTCCGACCGCCGCCAGCGCCATGGTTTTAATCGCCCCCGGCGCAATACAGTTGACATTGATATGGGGTGCCAGTTCCAGGGCCAGGCTGCGGGTTAATGAGGTCACCGCTGCTTTGGCCGCGGAATAATCCGCGTGTCCCGACGAACCGGCAAATTCGATAGAGGAAATATTTACAATTTTTCCCTGCCGCCGCGCCAGCATCTGCGGACCGATTTTGCGCACCAGGTAAAATATGCCTTTGAGATTCATTTCGAAGGTGTCATCCCAGCGCTTTTCCTCTATCTCTAATAAAGGTCTGTAGCTGGCTTCGCGCAAACCACCGACAATGTTGATCAGAATATCGATGTGTTCAAACCGGTCCCTGGCCGACGCGAGCAAGTCCTCTACCTCCCGCTCCACCAGCACGCTGGAGCGCAGCGCGTGCAGCTCCGCGTCTATCGCCAATAACGGTGTAATTTCCGCGACGCCCTGTTGCAGGCGGCTACCGGAGATATCCGTCACAATCAGCGAAGCCCCCTCCTGCGCAAACCGCTTGGCGACACCGAGACCCATTGGTCCCCCCGCGCCGGTCACCAGCGCCACTTTATTCTTTAATCTCATGCTAACTCCACGCGAATCGTTGCCTGACAACAGCCGTAGAGCATTATGTTACCGGACAGTAACATTTGCAAGGAAGTCAGCGTCGACAGGGAAAACCGTGCTTAGCGCCGATTATTGGGCGCGCCATGCAGCAACGGGGAGAAGGAAGTATCGGGGCAACAACCCTACAGGATTGTGGCGCAAACCCCTCCTTCAAAAGCCCTGCTGCACCGGGCCTTGGCGACAGGAAAACCGCTTGCTAAGCGGCTAGTTTATTGTAGATCGCAACCAGCAGCAGAACCCACAGCGCGATACACAACCACAGGCTATAGGCAGGCCTTGCCCTGGCGTCGGGGTCCGCGGCGGCGGTGAGGCGACGAATATTAGCGGCGCCACAAGCGGGGCAATTTCCCAGCGGAAAATTTTTCCCCTGGTAACTGCATGCCAGACAACGGTATTTTATTACTTGATCTGTCATAGACATTCAAGCGCCGTCAGACCCTACGAATTTATATCCGCCGCGGCTTAAAACGCTATGCTATTGGCCCCGTTGACGCGTTTGTATACCCGTGTTGTCGGCAACAAAAATATAAAATACGCGCTAGTCCAACAGTAAATGTTCAACCATTAACTGCAACGATTCGACGCCGCGATAAAAATTGATGTCGAGACGATACACGATTTTCACTCGCTCCGGTAAGGGGCCAGCCCAGTTCTGATCCACCACATTAAAAGCAATGGCATCCAGGGTTGGAGCCGTCACCGCACCTCCCCCGTTGTCATCATCGGCCATCAATACCAGTTTCAGATGTTTCGCGCCCACCACTTTATATTGCAACACCCGAAACGTACCGTGGAAACTCGGCTCGGGAAAATGCTGGCCCCAGGGACCACCCTCGCGCAGCTGCCGGGCGCAATCGAGACTGAGCTCACCACTACTCAGCTCGCCGTCCGTCACCAGTTCCACCTCGAGATCTTCCGGCGCCAGTTGCAGGCGAGCCTGATCGTCAAACGCGCGTACAAAAGCGGCAAAATGTTCCTGAGGCAAAGACAGGCCCGCCGCCATGGCGTGCCCGCCAAACTTGCTTACCAGCCCCGGGTGCTTCGTGGCCACCGCATCCAGCGCGTCGCGAATATGGAATCCGGGAATGGAGCGCGCCGAGCCTTTTAACTCACCATCCCCCGCGTCGGCAAAGGCAATGACCGGGCGATGCACCCGTTCTTTGACGCGGGAGGCCAACAGTCCGACGACCCCCTGATGCCAGTTGCCGTCAAACAGACACAGCCCCCAGGGTAGCTGTTCGTCCGACAGGTCGAGTTCCGCGAGAATTTCCAGGGCCTCCCGCTGCATCGTCGTTTCAATAACGCGCCGGTCCCGGTTGAGTTCGTCGAGCTGTATCGCCAACCCACGGGCCGCGTAAGGATCGTCGCTCAACAGGCATTCGATGCCGATCGCCATATCCTCCAGACGCCCGGCGGCGTTCAGGCGCGGGCCAACCGCAAAACCCAGATCCGATGCGACAATGCGTTCGCGCGCCCGCCCCGCCAGCTCCAGCAGGGCGCGAATGCCGGGGCGCGCCTGCCCGGCACGAATACGCTGCAGGCCCTGATGCACCAGAATACGGTTGACCTCATCGAGCGCCACCATATCCGCCACGGTGCCCAGGGCCACCAGATCCAGCCACGCCGCCATACTGGGTTCGTCAATGCCGCGCGCCGCAAACCAGCTTTGTGCCCGCAGCGCCGCACGCAGCGCGCTGAGCACATAGAAAATAACCCCGACGCCGGCCAGATTTTTGCTCGGAAATGCACACCCAGGCTGGTTGGGGTTCACGATGGCAGCGGCCGCGGGAATCTCGCGTCCCGGCAGATGGTGGTCGGTAATCAACACCTTTATGCCCGCCTCCTGCGCGGCCGTTACCCCGGCGACACTGGACATGCCGTTATCGACAGTGATAATTAAATCGGGGCCACGCTGTGCCGCCAACGCCACAATTTCCGGCGTCAGGCCATACCCGAAGGTAAAGCGATTCGGAACCAGAAAGTCCACACGCTCACATCCCAGAGCCCGCAATGCCAGCACGGCCAGCGCCGTGCTGGTGGCGCCATCCGCATCAAAATCGCCGACAATTAATATGGATTGCCCTTCCTGTAGAGCAGTGACGAGTAATTCAACCGCCGTCCCGATACCGTGCAACAGTTCCGGTGCGGGCAACCCAGCGAGACCCAACGCCAGTTGTTCCGGGTTGCTGATGCCCCGGGCGCGATAGATACGCTGCAACAACGGGGCACCGTGGATGGGAACAGGTTGGGGTGACAGGCCACCGCAAGCATCTGCTTTTCGAACCCGAACGTTGGGATAAAATTCACCCATGCCGGGCACCGCTAGGCGGAAAGATGGCTCGCGATAAAAGTCTGCACCTGCGCGATATCGTCGGGCAACACCTGAAACCGCTCGGCGCGGGAAAACAGATCCGCCATATGGTGGGGCAGTGGTGGATTGTGCGGGTAGCCCGCCTGCCGCACCGCCTCGGGAAACTTGGCCGGGTGGGCGGTGGCAAGACAAATCAGCGGCGTGTCCAGATCGCGTCGGCACTGACGGCCGGCCGCCAGACCGATTGCGGTATGCGGGTCGAGCAGATAGTCACTGATTTCGTACTCAGCGCGAATAGTAGCGATGGTTTGCTGATCGTCGAGCCGGTGGCTCGAAAACAGCGTGCGGGCCTGGGTTAGTGCCTGCTCTTCCAGCGCCGCCCCTCCCTGCGCAAACTGTTCCATCAGCGTCTTGATCGCGGCGCCATTGCGCCCGTACAAATCAAACAGCAGCCGTTCGAAGTTACTGGAAATCATAATATCCATGCTGGGGGACAGGCTGTGAATCAGCTGTTTCTTGCTGAGGTCGTTGGCGCTGATACAGCGGTGCAGAATGTCGTTCGCGTTGGTGCCGATGATTAATTGCTGCACCGGCAGGCCCATCTGGCGGGCGAGATAGCCCGCGAAAATATCCCCGAAATTGCCCGTGGGAACAGCAAAGGACACCGCCCGTCGACCCGCACCAATGGACAGCGCCGCCCAGAAATAATAGACGATCTGAGCCATGATCCGCGCCCAGTTAATGGAGTTGACGGCCACCAGCTGACGATCCTGGGGTAAAAAAGACTGGTCCGCAAAACTTGCCTTGACCATATTCTGACAGTCGTCAAAATTGCCCTGCAGGGCGATATTATGCACATTGCCGTCAGTGACAGTGGTCATCTGCCGACGCTGCACTTCCGACACCCGCTGATGGGGGTGCAGAATAAAAATATCGATGTTTTCACAGCGGCGGCAACCTTCAATGGCCGCGGAGCCCGTGTCCCCGGAAGTTGCCCCCATCACCACCACTTTCTGACCACGTCGGGCCAGCAGGTAATCGAGCAGGTGCCCGAGAAACTGCAACGCGAAATCCTTAAACGCCAGGGTCGGTCCGTGGAACAGTTCCATAATCCACTCGTTGTGGCCACTCTGCACCAGGGGAGCAGTTGCGCGATGGCCAAAGGTCCCGTAGCTGGCGTCGATAATGCGGCGCAGATCCTCATCAGCCACGGCACCCGCCACAAACGGCGCCATCACCTTGAAGGCCAGCTCCGTATAGGACAGACCAACCCAACTGGCAATTTCATCGCCACTGAAACGCGGCAGGTGTTCCGGGACAAACAGGCCGCCATCCGGGGCCATACCCGTCAGGACAACATCTTCGAAGGACAGTGCGGGTGCAGTGCCGCGGGTGCTAATATATTTCACTGTGGCTGTTCTTGGTCGGTAAATGATCCCGCCACAAAATTGCGGCGGGGCGAAGGCGCTATTTTAGCCGTAAACATCAGCAACATATTATCCGTTGAGGGACTCGACCCGTATATGGGTCACCTCCCCCAGCACCGTATCGAGGGCCTCCATAGCGGTCACCGCGTCCAGAATATCTCGCTCCCGCGCGCGATTGGTAAGCATAATCAGGGGGACGTGATCTTCATCTGGCAACGGTTGTTTCTGAATAATGGCCTCGATACTGATGCTGCGACTACTGACGATGTGCGCCAAACTGGATAACACCCCCGGTCGATCAAGCACCGATAACCGTAAATAATAGGCCGTTTCTATGGCGGTGATATCGAGGACCGGGTATTCGCGCACCGCATCCGGCGCGAAGCCCAGATGCGGCACCCTGCTTGCGGGTGCGCACTGCAAACCCCGCGCTACATCGACAATATCGGCAATCACCGCGGATGCCGTGGCTTCGGCACCGGCGCCTGCTCCGTAATACAGGGTGGGCCCCACCGCGTCCCCTTTGACCAGAATGGCATTCATCACGCCGCCAACCTGTGCCAGCAAGCGATCCTCCGGCACCAGTGTGGGGTGCACGCGCAATTCAATGCCGTCCTGGGCGCGTCGCGCTATTCCCAGATGCTTGATACGATATCCCAGCTCTTCGGCGTAGGCCACGTCCTCGGGCAAAATTGTGCTGATACCCTCGGTGTACACCGCGTCAAAACGCAGCGGCATGCCAAAGGCGATGGCGGCGAGAATCACCAGCTTGTGGGCGGCGTCGATTCCCTCCACATCAAAGGTGGGATCCGCTTCGGCATAACCGCGCTGCTGCGCTTCCGCCAGGGCATCGCTGAAACCACGATTTTTATCGCGCATCTGACTCAAAATAAAGTTGCCAGTGCCGTTGATAATGCCTGCCAACCACTGCACCCGATTGGCCACCAATCCTTCGCGCAACGCCTTGATAATGGGGATGCCACCGGCAACCGCAGCTTCAAATGCGACCGTGACCCCGCGCGCCTCGGCGGCTGCAAAAATTTCGTTGCCGTGCTCGGCAATCAGCGCCTTGTTCGCCGTTACCACCTGTTTACCGTTGCTAATGGCTTGTAATACCAGCTCGCGGGCAACATCAATGCCGC
>JBFJMM010000107.1:0-7571 GCA_041633885.1 Porticoccaceae bacterium | reverse complement strand
TTCTGCTGTTTCGTCATTGCGGGTTTTAGTTACAATTCACATATTGAGTGATGAGCTGGAGTAGTGAATGCAGACAGAAGGCAGACTTTTACTGGTGCGCCATGGGCAGACGTCAGCCAATATCGATCAGGTATGGCACGGCCATACGGACACACCCCTGACGGAACTCGGGCACCATCAGGCTCTCCGGCTGGGGGAATATTTTCACAACTATCTGCCGGATATTCACGCCATTTACGCCAGTCCGTTACAGCGCGCCAAACACACTGCGCAGCGCATCGCGGAGCCGCGCGGGCACCCTGTCAGTCTCGACCCCCGTTTAAGGGAATTTGGCGTGGGTGAACTCGAAGGCAAACGCTTTGACGAACTGGATGGAGAAGATGGTTTTGTAAAACGTATGATTAAAGACGAGCATCACCGCGCGCCGGGCGGTGAAACACGGCACGAAGTTACTACGCGCTTCGTGGGCGCGGTGGAGGAGTTTTACGCACGTCATCCCGGACAGAATATTGTAGTCGTCGCGCACGGATTGGCGATTGCCTTTGCGTTGTCCCACTGGATCGATCGGGATACCTCCCGTTGGCACAAGTATCGGGTTAACAATACTTCCGTGACAGAGATATCGATGGCCAGTGGCGAAATCAGATTTCTCGACCGCACTGATCATCTGCAGGATAGCGCTGCCTGATTTTTCTGCCCGCGCCAGGAGATTGGTTATCTACCACAAGAAATTATCTGAACACTGCGGGCGAGCTTATAGAGCCAGATAATAATAGAAAGCCCAACTGGTAATGACATGGAATGGCTAAAAATAGTTGCAAGCTGGTTCGCAGAGAATGAATCAGTACTGTCCGGACTGGCCGCGTTTGTGGCGCTGGTTGGTTTGCTCCTGTCCCCACTCGGGGGAAACCTAAAGGGATTTTTTTCAAGGTCGAGGAAAACAGCGGAACCATTAAGTGCGCCACTGGCGCCAAATAATACTACGCCAGAAACCAAAACAAGAAATGTAGGCAAGCCCACTATATTTATAGAGCCGTTTACTAGCAGTTCCGACGCGGCGCGTAGTTTTTCTCTGGAATTAAACGACGAAGTCAGGCGCGCTGTCACCAATTTTACTGGCAGCATTTTGGTGACCGATATCGCTCGTGCCGACTATGTCGCGAACGTAACGATCCTGTTGACCGGGTCGCGCTGCAGGGCGACATTGCGCTTGCAGGATCGACACAGCAATGAAGATTTCTGGTCGGGTCGCTTCGAAGCGGACATCGACGATCGCCTGGAAGCGATCGATCAACTCAGCTCAAAAATATCGACTCATATCCGCTACGAAACGGCAAGGCATGTGGTGAGTCGCGGGGACGACAGTTTTGAAGTCAAGCTGACACGCATGGGGTTTGCGATGATTAGCGCCGATCCCAAAGTGTGGGATGAAGCCATGGCCACCGCCGATAGTCTGCTGGCGGAGCAATCTGATAATTCCATGTTTCAGTGTATTTATGGCGGTCTGTTGCTGCGCGAACTGGCGCTCGGCTACCGCCAGCCGTCACGCGAGGATATGGAAAAGGCACAGCAAGCGTTGCGCAGGGCGGTTATGTTGAATGACCGCAGTGATTTCGCCCACGCCATGCTGGGCCGGTATCTGTTGTATTGCCAGGGGGATTATCAGGGCGCGCGCCGCAGTTACGCACGCAGTCTACAGGTCAACCCGCTTTACCATTTTGCACAGTGCGGTCTGGGTTTTGTTGATATCTTTGCGGGAGACACCCGCCGGGGAATTGATTTACTTAACAAGGTGGACGCGACGGAGCACTATAAAAAAAGCGGGCAGTTTGTTCAGGCGGTCGCTGCCGGTGAAATTAAGCTAGGCAATTATGCGGCGGCGGTGGCGTGGATTGAGCAGGAGCAGAATCTCGAAGACGATTATACCGGTACCCATATAGCACTGGCTGCTGCTGCCGGTCTGGCGGGTAATATTGCAGTTGCACAGCAGGCGGTTGCCTCGTTAAAGGAAAAACATCCGGAAATAACCGTCGCCGCAATACGCCGTTGGCCGTATAGAGAAGATGCGGACTGGGATTTATTTGTCAGCGGCCTGAAAAAAGCTGGCCTCGATTGAGCTGACGCGCAACTTAAAATTCGGTGACCACCGATAACAGAATTATGTGCACGGTGTAATCGGGGCTGTCTTCGCCGAGGGTAAGGACATTAGCCAGGGTGTTGGGGGCGACCTGATCCAGGGCCCAGTCCCGGGACTGGTACTTCTCAATACGATAGCGGGCTTTCAGAGTGGTGCCGGGGCGCAGCAGGTAGTCGCCGTACAGCTCCAGGGATTGCAGACGCACCAGGGTGTCCGGCAGGGGGGCTGAAGACAGGCCGCTGCCGGTGGTGACATCCACCGCACCGCGCGCATTGGCGTACACAAAATCGGCGCCAAGGGACAGCGCCGCGGTGATGTCCCGCTTGAATCCAACACCAATGGTATCCGTCTCGTCCCGTAGTTCGGCGAACCAGTCCCGTGCCGGATTCACCGCGTCGGCGGCCTTGGCGAATCCACGGAAAGAGCGGCCGTCCTGATCGGATTCCATACTGTCGTGGCTGACAAAGCCGTACAGCATATTCTCGCCGTCCGGGGTGTACGACACATCCAGGGTGTAGCCGGTCATTTTGCTTTCGGTGAGACCCATGTCCGAGTGGTGGTAGTCGTCGCGCAGATAGTTGGCGCCGAGGCTGATTGTCCAGGCTTCCGCCCACAGATAGTTGACCGACAGGGCGGCTCTGGTGCGTACCCGGTCCGCCATATAATACTTGCGTAAATCGGGGTGATTTTCCCAGCCGAGGGTCGCGGGATTGCCGGTGTATTCCGGGCGATAACTGGACAGAAACGGTTCCTCGCCGCGGTAGCTGGAACCGCGGCGTTTGCTGCGAGTCAGGTTTAGCCCCCCGGTGAGGCGCTCCCCGACGCCGCTTCTGATCTCAAATTTAACCGTGTCTTCAATCGCTTCCTGGCGTTCAGCATAATCCCGGTCGGTATCCCGTCGTGCCACCCCGGCGCTCAGATGGGTACGCCGCGCCACCCGGTAACTGGCATCCGCGCTGAATGTTTGCTCGCGATAACTATAGGGTTCGTTGCGGCGGTAGCGACTCAGGGTGCTGCTGGCCCTGCCCGCATCGGTCTGGGTGATGGAATCACCAGCGATAAAGAAATACTCGTCCCGTGGGGTTTTGTTATCCCGATTATCGTAGCGCCAGGCCGCGCGCCAGTGAAAGCGCGGTGTCGGTCGGTAGCTAAAGCGCAGGTTGAACAGGGTGGTATCGATACGTCCATCGAGGGAGTTGCGGGGCAGTGGGACGGTGATACTCGCAGCTAGTGCCGGGTTTACCGTGTAAGGTAAAAACGTTTCGTCCTGGGTCATGCGGCCGATGGCCAGATCGGCGTTGAGTTGCGAATGGGCGCCCAGGGGGTAGCCGCCAAGCACGCTGAATTGATGGAACTGGTTGTCCGGTGGCTGGGCGATACGCCCGGCGCCGTCGGGAAAACCGACACTCGTCTCGGTGGCGTCGGCCGCCGAGGAGTCGCTGCCCCAGCCGCTGATGGCCGCATAGGGGTTTTGCCAGGTCAGGGCGCGCTCGCCCTGATCAAAGGCCGACAGGTAATAGGCGATTTCAAAGTGTTTGCCGTCGACGGCGTAACTCAGGGCGGCGTCAAACTGCTGGGTGTGGTAGTCGATGGGCTGCGGTAGCAGTACCGCCCGCGGATTGCCGCCGCTGTTGCCGATCACCGCGCCCAGGGAGCTCATACCATCTTTGGTTTCGTTGCGATAACTGCTGCGCAGTTGCCAGTGGGCGGGTAGCACCCGCTCATAGCCAAGGGTTAAACGTTTGCGCTTAACCTCCATATCCGCGTCGCGCAGGCTTGGCAATAATTGCGTCATACCGGCGGTGCTGGCCCCAGGTACCCAGCCGTTCGGCAGGGACAGATAGTCACTGCCCGGATTGGTGAAGGGAGTGCGGCCCGAATGACTGCGCACTGTGGGTAATTCATCGTAGTCCAGACTGATCTGGTAGGTGCCCTGACGGCCCTGTTGCAATGCAATGGAACGGGCATCCGTCCCCAGATCCCGCCCGCTCAATAGCCAGTAGCCCGCGTGCCGGCCGGCCGCTTCAACCGCCTGCAACTCAAAGCTGGCCACGCCCACCAGGCCCTGCTCGTCGAGGCCGTTGTGAACGCCGAAGCGTGCCGTTTCGCGGCTGACGTAACCGATACCCAGCTCGATCTGTCGATGCAGCTCGGCCCGCTCGGCAGTTGGGGTGGCCGCTTCTGTTGGGGATGTGGTCGGGGTCTCATCGTCGAGACTGAATATGTCCTGCTCAGCCATGGTTACCGATACGATGCCAAGACAGGCAATCAGCGCGGCTATATGGCGGCAACGATTTAAATTTCTGTGTCTGTTGGGCGGCGTCTGGGTACGGGATCTGTTCATCATCACCTCTACCGGGTTTTACGCGCGCCAGCGGGATGGTTCGAGCCGTGCACGGCCGAGTGGCAGTTCAGGCAATTTTTACCCAGCATCTGCTGCGCGGGGGAGCTCTGATTGGGCAGCCCCGTGCCGCTATAGGCGGTGCTGGGGTGGAATTGCGCCAGATGGCACTGCTGACAGAGCCAGGGCGCGCGGTTTTTCAGCATCGCCTGATGCACCGAGCCGTGGGGCTGGTGACAGATGGTGCAATCCTCGCGCACCGGCGCATGTTCCCACAGGAACGGCCCGCGTTTTTCCGCGTGGCAGGTATAGCAGGTTTCGTTAACCGTTCCTTTGATCAGCTGTTGCGGTCCGGTGGAGCCGTGGGGGTTGTGGCAATCGGTACAGGACATTTGTCCGTCCCGCAGGGGGTGGCTCGATGGGCGCAACATCTGGGCGCGCTTTTCCTGGTGACAGCTGAGGCACAGCGGGGGCTGGCTGCGTTTATCGAGAATTTCGTCTTTGCTGGTATGCACGGTGTGACAACTGGTGCAGGACAGGTTCTGGGCTTCGTGAATACTGCCGCGCCAGTGAGCGGTGAGATCCCGTTGGTGGCACTGCAAACATTGGGTGTTCTGGGTTGCAGGGGGCGTGGTGTCGTCCCCGAACGTGATGTCCGGGCGGGCGCGGCTTGTGCCGGCGGCGGTGGCTCGATGTTGCAGGCTGGGGCCGTGGCAGCTGATGCAGGCCTGTCCTGCAAAAGGTGTGCGGCTATCCCCCGCGACCCCGTGCACCGATTGCAGGATAGAGCGTCCAGCGCCGTGCTCGTCACTGTGGCACGTCGCACAGGGAGCCGCTCCGGGCATGGCAGTGTTGTCAGTACCTTGCTCCGGGGTTGATTCCAGCGTGAACATACTTTCGTCTGCGTGGGCAGGGACGGCGATCTGCAACGTCAGCATCACCAACAAAAACAGATGTCGGCAGGGGTTCAGGAAGCACGTCCGACGGTTAAACAGGTGGCGGTCTGTGCGGAGGCCTGTCGAAATCTGGGGTGGGTTCATGGTTATTCCATGCGCGTTGCGGTCAGATCGGCAGAGCCGGGGGCGAGTTTCAGGCTATAGCCAAAGGACACGTAATGGGCGCGGCCTTCGTCGCCGGATGTGTGCACCGCAAAACCCAGTACGTAGGTGGTGCCCGTCGCAAAGGTTTTACGGCCCGGCGTGTCCATGGTCAGGGGGCGGCTTAACTCGACTATCCAATGATCGCCGTCCTGTTTGGCCTGTACGCCGACCGCACTTTGCGGGTTGATGTGACGCTGGTCGAGGATGTAGCCGTCGAGAACCTGTGGTGGCGCACTGGCACTGATGCGCGCCTGCCAGTATTCGAGGAATTTACCCTGGGCGCGCAGGACAGCCAACTCCGCAGGCGATTTAATATTGTCGCCGCCCCCCTGCCGGGTCACCCTGCTGCGGGAGGCGACCAGGTATTTGCTGCGGATATCGCCGCTGGCAGCGCTCGGCATACCCTTTAAGTCGTCGTGGCACGCGCCCCAACAGCCAGCCCGGGTGGCTTCGGTTACCTGTCCGTCGTCGAACATCACCGTGAACTGGCTCGACTTATCTGCTGCACCGCGCGACGGCCAGGAAGCGCGCAGGTAAAAGTGCTGTTGGTCCCACGCGGTCTGTACCTTGAGGGTAAGACTCGCAGGCCGTCGCTCACCCACGCCGTCGATTTTCGCCAGTGCGGCACCGATATCCACCTGCTGTCCATCGTGGCAGGTGCGGCAGGTGCTGCCCCCGCGAATCCCACTGGCACCGGGGTGATCGGCCGGCGTCAGCAGCCATTCCCAGGAAACCTTTCCCGGATGAAACAACGTCAACTCCAGCGCTGGTATAGTCTGCCAATCGACGGCCACGGCCACCGGGGGGCACAGCACCGCGATAATACTGATGAGGCCGGTAATCAGGCGGCGCAATGGTCTGACTGACGCAAAAATTATCGGATTAGAGTGCATAATCGTCGTCGATATTTTCATCCGCGTTGTTGGCGCCGGGCAGTTGATGTGCAATGCCACGATGGCAGTCGATACAGGTGCCGCCGTTATTTTGCGCTGCCTGGTGTTGTTTGCGCGCCGCAGGCGATTGAGCGGGCAGCTGCATCGCCGCTACGCTGTGACAGTTGCGGCACTCGAGGGAGTCATTAGCACGCATGCTGGACCACACACTGTCCGCCATGCGCTGTCGATGAGCCTCAAATTTTTCCGGGGTGTCGATGGTGCCGATCAATTTGCCGGGCACTTCCTTGAAGGTCGCTTTGATTTTGCGTTTCATTTTCGGCAGCCACTCCCGCGGTACATGACAATCCGCGCAGGTGGCCTGTACACCGCTGGCGTTGGCAAAATGGACGGTGTTTTTGTATTCCCGATAGACCGTATCGCGCATTTCGTGACAGGAAATGCAGAATTCCATGCTGTTGGAATAGTGGACAAAGCTGTTGAAGCTCGCCGTGGCGACAACGCCAGCCGCAAGACCGCCGAGTACCAGGGTGCTCAGGGCGAAGCGCGCACTCGGCCGCCGCAACCAGCGCCATAGTCGTTTTAAGGTGCTTTGCTTAATATCCACTTTAACTCCCTCTAAGCGACACAAGGCAAGCCCGCGGCAGTCGCCAGCTACGGACTGCAACGATCAACATAAGTATAGTTGCGAATCTCCCCTGGCTCTAAGTATAGATTATGCCGTAAGCGGTCCGGCCCCTCCTGATCTGGATCAACCGGCGCCACTTTGTGCGCGCCCCCCTGCAGTGAATGAGTGTGGATTATGGATAGTGAAAAATTACTGTTGACCTGTGCTTAGCACACAGGTTTACACTCATGTCTCTCGACTCCTGGGTGATCGTCCGGGGGTTGAAAATGACGGCACAAAATGCTTTCAACCTTGATGTTAGTCATGGCGGGGTTGCAAGCGCAAACGGAGACTGATGCTGGGGTCGATTCCTGTGGCATCCCCTGGAGAATGACGCATGAAAGTGAAAGAACTCGCCGACGATGTTGGGGTAACCGCCGATACCGTCCGCCATTACACGCGGGTCGGGATACTGAAGCCAGCACGGGACCCC
>JBFJMM010000106.1:0-7692 GCA_041633885.1 Porticoccaceae bacterium | reverse complement strand
TGGCACGGAGACGAGAAGGGCCTCTCAGAAGAGCCCCCAGGCACCTCCACCGAAGATGTTGCAGACCGCAATCAGCAGCACAGTCACCGCATAAAGTCCGTGTACCCGGGCAGCCCTGCTGTCTGGCATTTGTCCGCCAGACCAGTGGCTTTCCGATCCCGCATCACTGTGGGGTTGGCTTTTTCCTTGTATCTGCGGAGCTAGTATAGGCAACCGGCGCCGGGTTCGCCAGAAAGTGAGAGGTACTGGTTAGCCGCTGTTACCCGCCCCTGCCAAAACGGGGCGGCGGATTCCTGAATCAAGATGATTTACGAATTTAATCTTTTGTTTTTATTAGTTTTTATAATAAAACCGGGCTCTGTCTGTTCGATACCTGATACCTGATGAAGCTGAGCGAACGCCCGGTCGTCTCGCGACATTCCTCGTCCCCGCTCCCCGCCCCCACCCGTCGGGGGAGACGGACATTAGCTTCCCCAAGCTCCCGATCGGGGCGCGGGAAGCAACACCCCGCGGTCTTACAGTCACCCGGAGCAAGTATTTGGGGCAGGGGCGCGGCCCCTTCCCGGTTCAACCGATGACGTTCGCCACAATAATGGCAACGAACATGACCATCACCAATGCCGCCACGGTCATGGCGATACCGGTCCACACCTGCCTGTCGTTAATTGCTGCACTCATGGTTCATCCTCACCGTTTGCCGTCAATGAGGGCAGGTTAAGATAAACCGGTGCTCGGGAAATTGACCGATATCAACAAAACCGCAGTGACTCGGCGCCGCACAGAATGGACCGGCAAAAAGGCACCAGGTTGCGGGTTGCGCCCCGCCCGCCCGGCCAGTACGGCGGATCTAGCCGCCCCCCAGCGCCTGCATAATGGACGTTATCTCCTGCTCGGAGTCCGCCAGCATTTCCCCCGCGAGCTCTGGCGTTAATTTAAGGCGTTCCATGGACGGGAACGACGTCCAGCCCAGTAAGCTCTGTCCTTCCTGGCAGGCGTGGGCGATCCGGTTGGCAACGATAACCACATCGGTCAGATCGGCACTCCCCGGGTGAAAACGATCCGTAATTTCGTGTTCATCAGCCACCATGACCACGGCTTCATCAAAATTCCAGGATTGCAGAATGGCGGAACCCACGCCGGTATGCCAGGTGTCCAGCACTTCCTCGAGGGCCTCTGGGTTGGCAAACAGTTCCGGATGCTGGTGCGAGCGGCTAAGGATATACAGCTTGCCCAGGTCGTGCAGCAGACCGGCCAGCATCGCCTCGTCCGCGTTCAGCCGGGTCAACCTGCGGGCCAGCACCTGGGACAGTGCGGCGACTTCCAGACTGTGTTGCCACAGTTTTTCCATGTGCCCCCGCACCACCTCACTATCGCCACGCTTAACCGCCATCAGTTGTTCCATGGCAATGGACACGGCGGTGTTGCGGGCCATGCTAAAACCCAGGCGCGTAATTGCGGTACGCACGTCTTTCACTGGCTCCCCACTGCGGTTGGGATAGGCCGCTGAATTGGCCACCTTCAACAGCCGCGCCGACAACACCGGTTCCGAGCTGACCACCATGGCCACCTGTTCCGCGGAAACATCGGGTTTATCCAGTATTTCCTTAACCCGCAGGGCAATATCCGGAAAGGCGGGCAGCTCCAGTTCCCCGGAGGACAACTCGACACTCAGCGCCTGCACGAACGCAAAACCGGATTGCACCGTGCTACTCGCCGCCCGATGAGTCGCTGCACCCTGTGTTGCACTGGACATATTCGCTACCTGTGGCGAAAAAGCTATTAATTGATGTGTGGGACCACTCGCGGCAACCGCCTGCTGAATAACAGTACCTGTCCATACCCGTTATCGACACCCCTGTCGAAAACTGAATATCTAAGCAAAGCTAAGTGTCCAGATCGCAGAATATTCGGTTGCGGCCACGCTGCTTGCACCTTAGCAGCTGGTCATCCGCCCGTTTGTACAGGCTCTGCGGCGTATCGTCCCGTTGAAAATCCGTGAAACCGATGGAGATACTCACCTCGACCTTTTTACCCTGATAGCCAAATCGGTAGTTTTCAATGCTCTTGCGTAAACTCTCCAGGGGAGCGCGGGCGTGGCGCGCGTCGCTGTCGACCATCAGGATGGCAAACTCCTCGCCACCAATGCGACCAAAAAAATCAGTGTTGCGGGTTTGTTGCCTGATTTTGCTGGTGACCGCCTTCAATATCGAGTCACCCACTGGATGTCCGTAGTTGTCATTGATACGTTTGAAATGATCGATATCCACGATCGCCAGAGTACGGGGCCGCGCGTTTTCTCGCCAGCTAGACAACTCCCTGTCCATGCGTTCGTCGTAGGCGCGCCGGTTGGGAACCCGGGTCAAGCTGTCCAGCCCCACCTCAGCCTGCGCTTTTTCCATCGCCGTGCGCATTTCGTTGGCCTGGGCTTCCAGCGCCCCCACCTTGTCCCGCAGTGTCTCGGCAACTGCCTGGGCCTGTTCCGCCCGCGCGGTTTCTGCCTGCACAAAACTGGAAACACTGTGATCGATGCTATTCAGACGGGTTTCGATGGCCTTTTGCAGGGTAACCAGGTCGTCTGCCGCGGCAACGGACGCGCTGATATGTCTGACCTGGTCACCCACACTGTCGCTGAAACGGCCCCGCTGCTGTCGACTTTCCCGACGCAAGTTATCAAGCTCCAGCAAGGACAGCGTCAAGCCATCAAGGCGCGCGACAATATTCTCAAGAAATCCGGAGAGCTCTCTTATCTGGTAGTCCCGCTCATCCAGGAACAGCAAAATTCCGGTGCGCATACGGGCGCTGGTGCCCAGTAACTGCTCCGCATCCCCAGCGTCCATAATCGCCTGCCGCAAACTTTCCCGATCGAGATGCCGACTCAGTTCCCCGGGCAATTGTTCGAGCAAGTGAGACAGCACCTGCTTCGCCGTTTCCAGCGGATCCGCCACGGGGACGACTTCATCCTCGGTGTGCCGGAGCGACTTATCGCCGCCAGCCATGGCCTCGGCAGGTGGGACTACACCGAATAGCTCATTGATATAGGCCAGTTTTTTAATCGGTAACTGGTCCTCATCCACACGCACCGGCAACAGACGGATAACATCCCCCAGTTCCTTGTTGGTATCGCGAAAATTGGCGAGAATCGCCGTGGTTTGCTCGTACAGTTGATTAACCGTGTCCCGGGACTGCTGTTGCAACTGATCGAATTCGCGTAATAACTGGCGATATTTAGACTTGTAATCGTCGGACATGATTCATTTCCGCATCGGTTGCCAATGGCTCCCCGCCCCGGCCTGTCGACCCAGCGCGACGCCAGCACGCAGACCGGTTTCAGGTCTGCCTACAGGTTATCGACCACTTCGCGGAAAAACTTAACGGGGTCGTGCTCCGATCCAGGCCAGTGGGCATGATTACCTTCGGCCTGGCAAAACAACGTCGGCGCCCCCTCGGCACAGCCCATATATTCGACACAACCGTTGAATTGGCTGGGGCGCGTCTGTGTCGAACATTGATTGCATTCGGCCCACCACTGCGCCACCCCGGCGCCGTAATCGCGGAAATGATGGTCGCCCCGGTTGTGCATCAACATCACCGGCAGCGGCCTGGGGCACGCATACTTGTCCATGTCGACCTTGCGCATGCCCATGGCACTGGGCGCGATCGCCGCCGGTGGCGTGGGCAAATCCGGCATCACCGCAAGCGCATTGGACACGGTGCCACCGTCTGAATGGCCCGTGTAAAAAACGGCCTGGTGGTTGATGCACCAACGCCGCGCCACCAACTCCGGGACGCCGGCCATCGCCTCCAGCGCCTTGAAACCCAGGGGAACGCTGCCGACGTGTACCACGACAAAACCCCGGGCCGTGGCCGATTGTGTCAAACCCGTGAAACGTTCGGAGAGGGACTGATTAAAGCCCGAGGGCGCCCATACCACCAGTAATGGATGTCGAATATCCACGCGGTAGTTACTGGGCGTCGTAACATTGAAAGGAATGCCGGCCTCGCTCTCCATGGGTTCGTGGTCGGCCACCCCCCCAGGCAACGTTGTACAGGACGGCGCCGAGGCCTGTGGATAGTCGTAGGCAGCCGGCACCAGATATTCGCCGCTATAGGTGTAGGTGCGATATAAATAAACCAGGGTCGGCACAATGACCACCAGTAAAACGAGATAGGTCATTTTTACCGCGGACATTCCACCCATGGCTTTTTTTATGTAGACCTCTCCCACTGGACATCCCTCCGAATGTGCAACTGGCGAATTACCGGGTGTTGGTAACCAGCCATTTATTATTAATAAAGCCCCGCCAGATACGCCACTATCATATAGCGGGCCGCCTTGTCCACCAACATGGCGACCATGGCCCCCAGCCAGGGAACCCGCAACCAGCCCGCCGCGAGGCACAAGCCATCGCCGATCACCGGTAACCACGAAAATAATAACACCACAGAGCCCCACCGTTCGGCCCCGGCCAGCGCCCGGGGCTGTGGTCCCTTGATTCGCCCGCTCTTAAGCAGCCCCAACGCCAGGCCGTAACCAATCAGATAGGTCGACAATCCACCCAACGTATTGGCCACGCTGGCCACCGCGAGCAGCCATACAGGTGCAATCTGACCGTCCCGCAGCAACAGCAACAGCACCACTTCGGAGCTGCCCGGCAATAACGTCGACGACAGAAAGGCCGACAGCGCGAGACCACCCAACCCCATCCCGTCGCTGATGGCCCACTCGCCAAACAGACCGCCCATCAGTCATCTTGCCGCGTTAACTGAACACAGGCACTGGATAACAGGGCTATCGCCCGCGGCATATGCGCGGTCATCACGGCGTCGATCTCCGCCATGGTAATTTCCCCATCGCTCAACCCGGCCGCAGCATTGACGATCAGACACAGACTCGCATAGGGCAATTGTTTTTCCCGCGCCAGAGCGGCCTCGGGCATGCCGGTCATGCCCACCACATCGCACCCATCCCGCGCCAGGCGTTTTATTTCCGCCGCACTTTCCAGCCGCGGCCCCTGGGTCGCGCCGTACACTCCGCCGTGGTGTAACTGACAATCGCTTGCCAGGGCGGTGTCAATCAGCAATTGCCGTAACCGGGAATCGTAGGGGGCGGTGAAATCCACATGTAACAACGGCACCGCGCCAGAATCGGCAAAGGTGTGATCCCGGCCCCAGGTGTAATCGATGATTTGTTCGGGCAACACCAGATCCCCCGGCTTATAACCTGAATTAATCCCACCGACGGCGTTAAATGCAATGAGGTGGGTGGCCCCCAGCTCCCGCAGGGCGGCAATGTTGGCGCGGTAATTTATCCGGTGGGGCGGAATCAGGTGGCCCGCCCCATGGCGCGACAGAAATAAAATATCCGCGCCCTGGGTTCGGCCCCTCAGCACAGCGGTGGACGGACGGCCCCACTGGGTCCTGTGGTCATGGCGCTCGATAATGTCCAAAGTCGATAAATGCTCGAGACCGGAGCCGCCTATAATTGCGGGAAGAACGCCTGCTGCCATGCACACCTCAAAAAAAACCGCGCCAGAACAGATACCGGCTGGACCAGCACCACGAGAGTCGACGGGAATATTACCATCGTCGCCACAATGCTTCCGCGTATAACGTTACACCCCATGCCCGTTGCATTTTGCCGTAGCGGGTCTAGAATAAGGCTGGTTCTAACGTCCCAGTGAAGACCGATGCTACGCAAGCTGGTGTTAATCGCATTGTTTACCGCCCTGCCTGTTTACGGACTTGCAGCGGTGGTATTCCCCGAGCGATGCCCGGACGGCGACGGCACCATGCACATGGTGTCCCATGCACAAGCCCTGGCAACTCCCTGCGATCAGCCTGCCGAAACTTTTCAGGCCGAGGACGACAGCCATCTGTGTAAAGACGGCCTGAAATGCCAGAGTCGCGTGTGGTCTGAACCTGGCGTACAGATCGTACTGCAATCCGCCCCTTTCGCCTCCAACGGCCTCGACAACTACCACCACCCCATCCTGCCTCGCCGCCTGCTTGACGCGGTGTGGCGCCCTCCCCGCTCCGTCTGAATACAGCGTCGCAATTGCCTTCCGGTAGTGCCGGCAGGCAAACCCTGCACCGTACGTAAACGGAGTTGTCCATGAACCGTAGTATACCCGCGTTAGTCGCGCTGTGGCTGTTGTCCACGTCCCTCGTCCTTTCGTCCCTGGCAGGAGCGGAGACTACTGGCTCCCCGGAAAACACAGCGTTAAGTTTCACCAGGGCGCTACAGCTGGCGATACGGAACGCCCCGGTTATCAAGGCGCGCTCGGCGGCGGTGGAGGCCGCTACCTTTGCCCGCCAGCCCGCCGCCGCCCTTCCGGATCCACAACTTGTACTGGGTGCCAGCAATGTTCCGGCGACGGGTTCCGAGCGTGGTCGCCTCGACCAGGATCTGATGACCATGCAGCGCATTGGCATCATGCAGGATGTGCCCAGTCAGGCAAAACGTCAGGCACGGGTGGCGCTCGCTACTGCCCAGGTCAGCGCGGCCACCGGCCAATTGGCCCTGGAACGGGCGAACGTCCTGCGCGCAGCAGCGGCGGCCTGGCTCGATCGCTACTATCTGGCACAGCGGCTGCCATTATTCGATGAACTCGAACGGGAACTGTCTTTGCTGAGGGACATCAGTCAGGCACAGCTCTCCGCTGGCACCGGCCCCGCGACCGAGGTGCTCAATGCCGCGGAGCAGGTCGCTGCCCTCGCCGACTGGCGGGACGATACCCACCGTCAAATCAGCGCCGCCCAGGCACGTCTGCAAAGCTTGATCGGAGACCAGGCATTTTTACCCCTGGCCGACAGCGCCCCGGCCCTCAGCGTCGAACCGTCGCAATTGCGCGCACATTTGTACCATCACCCGGAACTCACCCTGTACCAGCCTTTGACCGAGGTGGCCCAAGCCCAGGTGCTGAAAGCGGAAGCGGAGAAACATTCCGACTGGAGCCTGGGTTTCGACTACCAGCACCGCGCCGCCCCCTACGACGATATGATTTCCATGGAAGTGCGCTTTGCGCTGCCGTTATTCCCCGGCACTCGACAAAACCCGCGCATCGCCGCCGCGCGACAACGACTCGAAGCATTGCGTAGCGAACGGGAAGCGAAGCTGCGCGATCACGACGCGGCGCTGGCTACCGACCTGGCGGCCCACCAGGCGCTTGTGCGACAACTGGAGCGTATCACTCAGAGCTGGTTGCCCCTGGCGCAACAAACCCTGGCCCTCGCCATTGCCGGCTATCGCACAGGCCAGCAACCCCTCGGCGATACCCTCAGCGCCCGCCGCAACCTGATCGAGGTGCGCCTTCGGCAACTTGACCTGGAGCACCAGCGGGCAGTTCTCGCTGCCAATCTGATTTACGCTTACGGAGTACTCGAACAATGAATATTGGCTCAGGGAAAAAAACTTGGGTGGCGATAACACTGTCGCTCGTCCTCCTCGCGTTGGCCGGTAGCGGCGGTTACTGGTTCGGCATCCACCGCGCCGCCCCGTCCCCCACTACGACGGAACACAGCGATGATGCCGAGGGGCGTCCTCGAGAGGTGCTTTACTGGTACGACCCCATGGTGCCTCAACAACATTTTGACCAGCCCGGAAAGTCACCTTTTATGGATATGGCGCTGGTACCCCGCTATGCCGAACCCGCGGATAGAGCCACCTCACCCGGCATTCGTATCGATCCGCGT
>JBFJMM010000105.1:0-7784 GCA_041633885.1 Porticoccaceae bacterium | reverse complement strand
GGCCGCCCACTCTTCCATGGTCAACGTGCCGCCCGCCAAGTCGGTTTTTCCGATATCCTGCGGCGGCAGCGCATCCTGCAGAAAATCGATGCGCTTCCACTCGGCATAGGGCGTTTCACAGGCCTCTTTGGGAACGTAGCGGGAGCTGGCCAGCTTCTGGTATTTATGAATATAGCGCGGGCAGTTAATCCAGGTTTGCGACACCGCGACACGAATAATCATATCGGCTTCCGGGTATTCGGCCAGCAACCCATCGTCGGTATGGGCAGACGCCACCCCCTGAATGCGCATACGAAACGGATTTTCGAAATCCATCAGCAACAGACCGACATTGGCATTGGCGCGGATATTGCCCATGGAAAAAAACATGCCGTTGCCATCGTAATTGGGAAACGCGATAGTGCGGTCATCGAGGACGCGCACGAAACCGACGTCACCGCCTTTATAGGAAACCGTGGGGCGACCCTGATGATCCACGGTAGAGAGGAAAAACATATCCCGGGATTCGATAAAAGCTTTGCCCTGCTCGGATAAACTGTCGCTGACAATGGACTGCTCAATGCGGTCGGCCATTTTGCGGGTTTGAAAATGATCCTGTAGCTCGCGATGCCTGTCACCATACAAATCACTCATACGCCTGTTACTCCGCTTTGTGTTCGATATGTTTTTTGGTTGTGAGCCAGTAGGTTATACCCAGGGCCAGCACCACCGCGGCGGTCGCATAAATATAAGCGGGGGTCACTTTCTCAAAATCAAAGATAATGACTTTGCGGGCAATCGCCATCAGCGCGGTGGCTACCACCAGCCGCACGGGAATAACGTTGGTACTTAGATACATACTGATATTGATAAAAATTTCTATCGCGATCAACACCGCCAGGAACGAACCAAAGGTGGCCAGAATGTCGCTGATGTTGAGCAACAGAAAGGGCGGTTCAGTGAGGCGCTGATAGAGCACAAACACGACATCGCCGGTGCCCCACACAATAACGAACACCATCAGAATTGCCAGCGCTTTGACGACCACCCGAATAACTTTGTGCAGAACCCGGATGGTGGCGTCTTCATGCTCCAGCTGGAGATCGTGGCCGGGCTCGTGATGACGCAAATTATTTTTCTCGTCGTTCATGGTCCACCCTGTAATGTGCAAATACCAGAACGGGCCTCGACCCTGTGCTTACCAGGCGCGACCCATCACCAACATCAATACGAGCGCGGCAGGTCCAGCACATTGGTGGAAATAAAATTAAGAATCATATTTTGGCTGACCGGCGCCAGACGGGGCAGCATCGCTTCGCGCATCAGCCGCTCCACGTGGTACTCCTTGGCGTAGCCCATGCCACCATGGGTCATCACCGCCTGCTGGCAGGCTTTGAAACCTGCTTCTGCCGCGAAGTATTTACTGCCGTTGGCGTAGGCACCACATTCCTTGCCGTTGTCGTACAACCAGGCGGCGTACATGGTTTTCAGGTAGGCGGCTTCCAGTTCGATCCAGTTCTCCGCCAGCGGGTGCTGCACCGACTGATTCATGCCGATCGGCCGACCAAACACCACCCGATCCTTGGCGTACTGGGTGGCGCGGGACAGCGCGCTGCGCCCCATGCCTACCGCTTCGGCGGCGAGCAGGATGCGCTCCGGATTGAGGCTGTGCAGAATATAGGAAAAGCCCTTCCCTTCTTCGCCGATCATATCGTCCTTGGAGACCACCAGATTGTCGTAAAACGTCATGTTGGAGTTGACCGCTTTGCGACCCATCTTTTCAATTTCTTTTATTTGCACATGGGCCGGATCCATATCCGCATAGAACAGGGTAATACCCTGGTGGGGTTTGGCGCATTCATCCCGCGGCGTGGTGCGGGTCAGCAGCATCACCTTGTCCGCCTGCTGGGCGGTGGTGGTCCAGATTTTCTGGCCGTTGATGATGTAGTTATCCCCATCCCGTCTGGCAAAGGTTTCGATGCGGGTGGTATCCAGCCCGGCGTTGGCTTCGGTGACGCCGAAACAGGTTTTCTGTTGGCCGGCGATCAACGGCGGCAACCAGCGGGCCTTTTGCTCGGGAGTGCCGAATTTAACAATGGGATGGGGGCCAAAAATATTGATATGTACCGCCGATGCGGCCGACATACCCCCGTGATTGGCCACCGTCATCATCATCAGCGCGGCCTCGGTGACGCCCAGACTGGAACCGCCGTATTCTTCCGGCATGGTGATACCCAGCCAGCCGCCTTCCGCCATCGCCTGATAAAACTCTTCGGGAAATACACCGGTTTTATCCCGTTCCAGCCAGAAGCTGTCGCCAAAGTCCGCCATCAGGGCATTAATGCTGTCCACGATGGCCTGTTGTTCACTGCTTAACGAAAAATCCATGGTGACTATCTCTTCAAGTTACACTCTTTACAGGTTACGCCCCAGTTGGTGGAGCATCACTGACAGCCGTAATGCGCGGCCACAATTGCTCGGCACCCCACTCCAGCACCTGCGCGCCAAGGCGTTGCGCCCACACCGTATCGCTGCCAAATTCGTCGCGCCAGCTCCACAGCCTGCGGGTCAGGTGGTGCAAACGATGTTCGTAAGTAAATCCCATGGCGCCGTGAACCTGATGGGCGATAGCCGCGCCATTATTGACCGCCTGTTCGAGGCGAATTTTGGCGGCGGCGATTTCAACCCAGGCGTCGGCGTCAATCAAGTTATGCCTGGCCACGGCCTCGGCGGCGGAATCCGCCGCCGCGTTGATTGCAGCGACTTCGCCAGCCAGATCGGCGATGCAATGTTGTATGGCCTGAAATTTGCCAATAGGACGACCGAACTGCACCCGTTCCGAGGCGTATTGAATGGTCAGATCGAGCACGGTTTCCAGAGCGCCGGCGGCCTGCACGCAACGCATCAGCGCACCCAGCGCCTCGACACTGACGGCATTGGTAGAATCGCCAATTGCGCCAGCTGCCAGCGGCTTCACCCCTGTGAAAACTACCTTATCCAGAGGTTCGCCAGCCAGGCTGGCCTGGGGTGTGACGGTGCAGTCCGCAACCGCCAGCTGTAGCGCCACGGATCCCCCCGGCGTGTCGACAATCACCGCCAGATAGTTGGCATTGCGCCCGTGAGGCACCGCAACCGCGACACCATTTAGCACACCATCGGCATAGGAAAAATCACCGCAAGCCACCGTCATTGGCGCACTGGGCACAGGTAAACCACCCCGGGCCAACAGCCAGCCGGCCATCAGGGTTTCGGCCAAAGGCACCGGCAACGCGGCGGCACCCGCCGCTTTGATGACCGCGAAACCATCCAGCAATGTAGCGCCGACACCGCCGTTGGTCTCCGGCACCCAGGTTAAAGACAGCCCGGATTCCTCTACCGCCTGCCACAGTGCCCCGGGCCATTCTCCAGCCTCTGCGGCATTGATGGTTTCCGGTGTGCTCAGATCGGTAAAAATACGTTGGGCAGTTTCAAAAATAATATTGTCGGCTGTCATCTATCTCTCTCAAATTCCCGGTAACGCTGGCGCTGTTGCCCGATTACCGCCCCTGGCATCGCGGATCACCGGTCAGCGGGTCCAATCAATCAGCGCAATCCCAGCTGGCGGGCAACCATGCCCTTGAGTACTTCGTTAGTGCCACCGCGCAGGGTCGAGGACGGCACCCGTAAAACACCGTCGCGCAACAGGGCGGGCAACAGCCCGTCATTTGCAACGAGCAGATTCTGCGGCAGAATGCCCCGCAATTTTTCCAGCAGCTCGCGCTCGAAGCGCGTGGCCATATCCTTCACCAGGGCGGCTTCCATTTCCGGCGATGCGCCCTCTTGGAGCAGACCCGCGATACCGAGAGACATGCGGCGCAGAGTTTTGAGTTTGGCCACCACCTGACCCAGCACTTCTCTGGTTTTGTCCGTGGGGTGGGCGACCAGCACGCGCATGGCTTCCTGCAGCACGATAAACGTGCTCAGAAATCGTTCCGGCCCCGAGCGTTCCAGCGCCAGTTCGCCAACCACCATATTCCAGCCCCCGCCCACTTCGCCGAGGACATAATTATCTGGAACAAACACGTCTTCAAAATTAGTTTCGTTAAAGTGCACCTGCCCACCAATATCCGCGATACCGCGAATCTGCACCCCCGGCGACTTGAGGTCGATAATAAACTGGGACAGCCCCTTGTGGCGGGCGGTCGTGTCCAGGGGGCCGGTGCGCAACAGGGTAATCATGTAGTCGCAGCCGTGGGCGCCGGTGGACCACAGCTTGGTGCCATTGACCCGCCAGCCGCCGTCAACTTTTTCCGCTTTGGTGGCCACCGACGCAAGGTCCGAACCGGTGTTGGGTTCACTCATGCCGATGGCGCAAAAACACTCACCCGCGACAATGCGTGGAATAATCTGATCGCGCAACTCGGGGTCGGCATGCTTGATAATTTGCGGGCCGCTTTGACGATCGGCAATCCAGTGGGCCATGACCGGCGCACCGGCTGCCAACATTTCCTCGGTTACCACATAGCGTTCGAGAAAGCTGCGGCCGTGACCACCGTATTTTTTGTCCCAGGTCATGCCCAGCCAACCCCGTTGGCCTACCTTGCGGCTAAATTCCGCGCTCATTCCCGACGCCCAGCAATCCGCCATCGGTACGAATCCGCCACTGGCGCGCTCTGCCGCCAAAAATTCCCTGACCTCGGCGCGCAGTTGCGTGGCGATGGCAGGCATCTCCACGTGGGGGAAACGAAATCTGGACATGGATGACAACTCCTGAAGAGCAACGCCCACCGCAGCGGGCTACAACAACGGTAGCCGTGGGCGTGCCCCGCGGCTACCGGGTAGAAAAGGGTCAGAACTAACGCAGCTTGCCAACCAGAATGGCTTTTTCTTCGGTGTATTCGACCAGGCCACTGGCGCCCCACTCCCGCCCGTTACCGGACATTTTGTAACCGCCAAAGGGTGCGGAAAAGCTAAACGGCCCACCGTTCACCTTGACCTGCCCAGCGCGCAGTTGACGGGCAATACGCATCTGGGTTTCTTCGCTCTCGGCCCACACGCCACTCGACAGACCAAACGGTGTGTCGTTGGCCAGGGCGATCGCCTCGTCCTCGCCCTTGTAGGGGATCAGACAGATCACCGGTCCAAAAATCTCCTCCCGGGCGATGGTCATGTCGTTGCGCACGTCGGCAAAAATCGTGGGCCGAACATAGGCGCCACGGGTGATGCCCTCCGGCAGGTCCGCGCCGCCGGTAACCAGGCGTGCCCCTTCCTCAATGCCCTTGTTGATGTAGCGCACCACGCTCTCCCTGGCGCGCATGGAGCTGACCGGTCCGAGGAACACATTTTCATCCGTGGGATCGCCCACTTTAAGGGATTCCGCTACGGATTTGGCCACCGCCACCGCCTCTTCGTATTTGGACTCGGGAATGAAAACCCGGCTCAGGGCGACGCACATTTGCCCCGAATTAAACATGGTGTCCTTGACGACATATTTGACCGCTTTGGCGATGTCCGCGTCCTCAGCGATGATAAACGGCGACTTGCCACCCAGTTCCTGGCACACCCGTTTGACGGTAGGCGCGGCCGATTTGGCGATATCGACCCCGACTTCCGTGGAACCGGTAAAGGACACCAGATCCACTTCGGGGTGGGAACTGAGGGCATCGCCCATCACCGACCCCCGCCCCGGCACCAGGTTAAAGACCCCCGGTGGCAAGCCCACTTCGTCGCAAATTTGCGCAAAAACATAGGTGCACAGCGGGGTTTGCTCACTCGGTTTAAGGACTGTGGTGCAACCCGCCGCAATCGCTGGCCCCACTTTTGCCACCACCTGAAACAACGGGAAATTCCAGGGCGTAATAAACGCGCAAACGCCGATGGGCTCCCTTAACATCAGGTATCCCTCCTCGTGCTGTCGGACCTCCTCCATAGTCTTCGCAAGATCGGCAAACAGCGACAAGCCATGAATCGGTCCGGATACCTGAATGCCCCTGGAAAAATGTACCGGAATACCCATTTCCTGAGAAATCAACGAGGCCAGTTCGTCCTTGCGCTCCTTGAGCCTGGCGCAGATGGCACGAATATATCCCGCTCGCTCCTCGGCGCTGGTTCGGGACCAGGCCGGAAAGGCGCGCCGCGCGGCCTGCACGGCCTTATCAACATCTTCGACAGAAGACATCGGCACCGTGGCAAAGGGCTCTTCCGTGGCCGGATTCACCAGTGTGGTAACAGCGCCGCCACTGGCGGGCACCCACTGACCGTCAATATAGATATTGCTGTGTTCAATCATCTTCATATCCTGCTTGTACAAACGGTTGGTTAACGTCCGGGGCGGACCCGAGGCCAGTATCTCTAGCCGTCACACCGCCAGACTTTAGCCTCTCCGCGCCTTACCGTATCGGAATCGCCAATCAGGCGAGCCCCAGCCTGGGGCGCAAAAACTGTGCGATTTTTGCGATCGCGTCGTCTGCTTCCGGCGCGTTGCCGGCCATAAAATGAAATACATGCTGCATTTCGGGAAACACCTGCAGTTCGACATCCACCCCGGCCGCTTTTGCGCGCTCGTAAAAACGGCGGCTGTCGTCCAGCAAGCCTTCGTACTCGCCGACCTGAATCAGCGTGGGTGGCAAGTTTTCCAGATCCGCGTACAGCGGGTTGGCAATCGGTCCCCGGGGATTTTTGCCCGCCAGAAACATCTCCGCCATACCCATCAATATATCCTTGTTCACCAGCGCGTCTTTTTCCGCGTTGGTCGTCAGGGTTTCACCGGTACCTTCCATATCGTACCAGGGAGACAGCGGCACGCAGGCGGCCGGCATCGGATAACCAAGCCGCTCGCCGAACAGCAGCACCGAGGTGCAAAGATTACCGCCGGCCGAATCGCCGATGGTGGCGATATGTTCGGGTTTGTAACCTCCTTCAAGCAGGCCGGAATACACCGCTACCGCTTCTTCGACAATTCCCGGGTGGGGATTTTCCGGCGCCCGGGTATAGTCGAGGACCAGGGCCGCGCAACCCACAGCTTTCGCGATATGGCCAAACATCTTGCGATGGCTTGCCGAGGATCCGACGACAAAACCGCCACCGTGGCAACAAATCAGCACGCGGCTTTCATCCGCACCCTTGGGAATCGCCCACTTGCAGTCGACCCCATACAGAGTGGCATCTTTAAATTCGACATCCGCCGGCTCCGCGGTGATGCTACCCCAGCCATCAAATAATTCCCGCAATTCTTCCAGCGACATACCATCGTTCATCGCCAGTTTTTGTTTCCACTCGGAATAGAGTTCTACGATCTGTTGTGCCGCTGCACTGGCCATCTTAATCACCTCCTGCATTTATTTTTTTCAGTTGGTTTGTTCCCGAGCCGGGAACCGCTCTTAAATCTGGTGGGTTCATTACGCCCCGTTGTTCGTGGCTATGCTCCCCACTGCTTGCTTGCGAAGCCAGGCTCTTTTCACACACTGGCGAACCTGAGAGTATGCCAGAAAGTGGCTACTTTGCCCCCCTGTTTATTGCTTTTTCCTGTTCATCCCCTGCCCAAACGGGGGTTTTACCGGACCGGCTGGGGGTCGAAGTTTCAACACGCTTGCCATCCCATCAGGTGATTAGCCATCATACAGAATCCAGCCCGTAAGCGCGCAGCTTGCGGTATAAGGTGCTTCTGGAAATGCCCAGCGAGCGCGCCGCCCGCGTACGATTACCCCCATGTTTCTCCATCTCCAGCGCAATGGCCTGTTTTTCAAGATCATTCAGTATTCCACCGGAGTCGTCGGCCGTTTGGCCCCCCTGCCAGTCAGCGTTCACCGGTGCCTGCGCAAGCCACT
>JBFJMM010000104.1:0-7811 GCA_041633885.1 Porticoccaceae bacterium | reverse complement strand
TTTTGCGAGGGGTTCGACCGTGCGCTGTCTGTGGTACAGAAACTTCAGAACTGCCGCCCGCAACGCGCCGTATTCAGCAGTGCCTGCCAACGCGACGCGATCCCGCGGCCGCTGGAGATGAATATCCAGCACATCACCGACGGTCGCTTCGGGACCGTTAGTCATCATGACAATGCGATCAGACAACAACACCGCCTCATCGACATCGTGCGTCACCATAACCACGTTGTTGTTCAATTCGCCCTGAATGGCCATCAGGGTGTCCTGCATATGCGCGCGGGTCAGTGCGTCCAGAGCGCCGAATGGTTCATCCATCAACAAAATATCCGGCTCCATGGCCAGCGCTCGGGCAATACCGACCCGCTGCTTCATGCCCCCCGATATTTCGCCGGGGCGTTTGTGCAACGCGTGACTCATGTGCACCAGACCCAGGTTGTACTCGATCCAGTCTTTTATTTCCCCACGGGATTTGCGTCGGCTCGAACGCCGGCCAAATACCTGTTCCACCGCCAGCGCAACGTTTTCGTAGGCACTAAGCCACGGCAATAATGAATGATTCTGAAATACCAAAGCCCGCTCCGGGCCGGGTTCCCGCACCTCCTTGCCATTTAAAATAACACCACCGCGGGTCGCGCGATAAAGCCCGGCTATAATGTTCAGAACAGTTGACTTGCCACATCCCGAGTGCCCAATCAGCGATATAAATTCGCCACGCTTGATCTTCAGATCAACATCTTTAAGTGCGGTAAACGGCCCGTTTTCCCCTGGGAAAACCATATCCACCTGACTAATCACCAACAAATCACTCATTTTTCAGCCCTCCCTCATGTTTGCCATGCGCACCATGTGCCTACCGTACTGCCGTCGCCTTGTCCCAGGAAAGCCAACGCTGTAACAACAGCATGCCTCTATCCAATAAGAATCCAATGAAACCGATAACCAGCACCGCCACCATAATTCGACTCAACGAATCGGAACTGCCGTTTTGAAATTCGTCCCACACAAATTTTCCAAGCCCCGGATTCTGCGACAACATCTCCGCGGCAATTAACACCATCCAGGCCACCCCCAGGGACAGCCGCATGCCGGTAAAAATCATTGGCACAGACGCAGGTAGTACAATTTTCTGAATGTGCTTTAACGTTCCCATGCGCAACACGCGACTGACGTTAAGCAGATCCTGATCGACCGACGCGACGCCCACGGAGGTATTGATTAGCATCGGCCACAGACTGCACATGGTTACTGTAACCATTGAAATCAAAAATGCCTTTGGCACCAGAGGCTCCGGGGTTACATAAAGCGCGCTAACCACCATGGTTACCAAAGGTAACCATGCCAGGGGTGATACCGGCTTCAGCATCTGGATCACCGGGTTGCAGGCCGCATTCAGCACGCTGCTCAAACCTACTAATATCCCCAATGGCACCGCGATCACCATGCCAATCAAAAAACCGCAGGCAACGGTCAACAGGCTGGTAAGCACCTGATCGAAAAATGTTTCCTTACCCGTGTATGGACGTATTTTTATCTGATAGGAAGGGTCGCGCTCAGCACGCTGGGCATTCCTTATCTCCTGGCGCGCATAGAAAGCGCGTTCCTTCTGTCGCTCCGCACGGTGTTCCTGATACAACGCACCCATCTGGGTCCAGACTGCGACCGGGCGCGGAAATTCGCCGAGCGAGGTATCAATCCGTTGCGCGGCGGCGGACCAGAACAACAAGAACAACAGGATCCCCATCAGCGGGGTACTCATTTTTTTTACCATACCCATCAGCTCAACCTTATTCGGCGGTGTTGTCGTTGCGATGTCCGTCATATCCTGGCCACTCAGTGGTCGCAAGCACGTCCCGTGCCGACAGGCTGTGTGCCGTGACCTGTGCGGTTATCATTGCCAGTCCCCAGCCTGCCTGCGCACTATCTAACGAGTAAAAATCGCAGCCGGACCTACAGCCTGTCACCATTTTTTAAACCAATCGGCAATTTATTGATGTACTCGTTGGGCTGGGCACCGTCGTAAACAATGCCGTCTATAAACGACGCATCCGGTTTTTTAAATCCGGTTTCCGTAACAAAATTGGGAAAATCCTCGGCGCGCGCCAGCTGATCGCTAATCAACGAACGTGCAGCGATGGCGTAGATGTCTGGACGATAAACATTTTTAGCGACGTCTTTGTACCACTCATCACTTTTGTCTTCGTCAATCTGTCCCCAGCGCCGCATTTGTGTCAGATACCAGATGGCATCCGAATAATAGGGGTACGTTGCGTTGTAGCGAAAGAATACGTTGAAATCGGGAACCTCTCGCCGATCCCCTTTTTCGTATTCGAATGTACCGGTCATACTGTTGGCGATCACGTCATAATCCGCGCCGACATATTTGGCGGCGGACAGCATTTTTACCGCAGCCGGCCGATTGGCATTATCGTTTGCGTCGAGCCACTGGGCCGCGCGAATCAGTGCGCGGGTGATGCGAATGGTAGTGTTTGGATATTTTTCTGCGAAGTCAGCGGTAATGCCAAATACTTTTTCGGGGTTATTTTTCCATATCTCGTAGTCGGTTATCACCGGTACGCCAATACCTTTAAACACCGCTTGCTGGTTCCATGGTTCACCGACGCAGTATCCATAAATGGTGCCGGCCTCCAGGGTCGACGGCATTTGTGGCGGGGGCGTCACCGACAACAGCACATCGGCTTTAATTTGGCCGGACGTATCGCCTTTGTGAGGGGCGTAATAACCGGGGTGTAGGCCGCCAGCGGCCAGCCAGTAACGGAGCTCGTAATTGTGCGTGGAAACAGGAAACACCATACCCATGTTGAATGGCTTACCATCACTACGATATTTTTCCACCACGGGCTTTAGTGCGTCAGCTTTGATCGGGTGCGCCGGGCGCCCATCCGCCATGGTGGGAATATTGACCTTCATTTGCTCCCACACCGCAGTGGAAACCGTAATACCGTTACCATTCAAATCCATTGAAAAAGGCGTGATGATGTGCGCCCTGGTGCCGTAGCCGATGGTTGCCGCCAAGGGCTGACCGGCTAACATATGCGCGCCGTCGAGACGCCCGTCAATGACGCCATCGAGTAATACCTTCCAGTTTGCCTGCGCCTCGATGGTGACGTATAAACCTTCGTCTTCAAAATAGCCGTTTTCGTAGGCAACCGCGATGGGGGCCATGTCAGTTAGTTTGATAAACCCAAACCTCAGTTCATCTTTCTCCGGCCAACCTATCTTATCCGCGCAAACCACTGTCGAAAAAAACGACAGCACAGTTATTCCCATTGCGGTGATCATTTTTTTAAATACGCACATCCCGATACTCCTCCAGCCAGCTGCCGATTGCAGCGATACGTCTCTAGTTCAACACCGGTGTTTCAATATCCGTGCCAAAGCAACGAAATTGAAAAACATAAAAGCCGCAAACACCTTAAATAAAAGGGTTTTATTGGGTAATTACGTGGCGAAGGAAACGTGGAACGGGGCCATTGACGGGGCTAATGGAGCGCAGCTGTGGCGCACCATCAGAGACACAACTCAATCGTCGATGCGCTATTTCAGTGCGAAAAATATTTTTTCTTATAACCGACCCTGGCAGTTCGCAGCCCAACATATGCCGCCAGGCGGACGGCAAGATGCCTCGCAACGCTATGGCAGGAGGACAATGGCTACCGCCCATTGCGGCCACGGGCCTCCTGCTGATCTGGGGTACAGTTAACGACCGCGCTAACGTGCGTTACCGTCAGGCACCATTTACGACGACGAACGCCAGGCGAAACGATACAGACCGGGCAGCACCAGCAGGGTGAGTAACGTCGAGGAGATAATTCCACCAACCACCACGGTGGCCAGCGGACGCTGTACCTCGCTGCCAATCCCAACGTTAATCGCCATGGGCACAAACCCAAGACCCGCCACCAGCGCGGTCATCAGCACTGGTCGCAACCGGGTCAATGCACCATCCGTAATGGCGTCCTCGAGAGCACGACCTTCCTCGCGCAAACGGCGAATAAAACTCACCATGACCAGGCCGTTCAGCACTGCGATGCCAGACAGGGCGATAAATCCGACCCCCGCTGAAATCGACAGAGGAATATCCCTGAACCAGAGCGCCAGCACACCCCCGGTAAGCGCGAGGGGGACACCACTAAAAATAACCAGGGCGTCCCGCGGGGGGCCAGCCATCAGCAGCAAACCGAGAATCAGTGCCAACGTGACCGGCACCACCACAGACAGGCGTCTGGACGCGGACTGCAGCTGTTCGAAAGTGCCTCCGTAAGCCAGCCAGTAACCTGGCGGTATCGTTAACTGCCGATCCATTTTGTTGCGGACATCGGCAATAAACGAACCGAGATCGCGCTCGCGCACATTGGCGGTGACCACCACACGGCGCTTGCCCTGTTCGCGGTTTATCGCGTTGGGACCGACCCCGAGCTCGATGTGCGTCACTTCACCCAGGGGAAGATACTCCCCGTTCGGCAAGCGGATAGGCAGCCGCGCCATACTGTCCGGATTAGCGCGTAACGCTTCGGGTAAGCGCACCACGATATCGCTGCGGCGATCACCCTCATAAATGATGCCCGCGGTCTGGCCCCCGTAGGCAGTCGCCACCAGGTCCTGAACGGCAGCCACGGTGAGTCCGTAGCGCGCCAACGCTTCCCGTTGCGGCGTGACCGTGAGAATAGGCAGGCCGGTAGTCTGTTCGGTTTTGACATCCGCAGCGCCGGGCACCGTCTCCAGCAGGGTCTCGATCTGTTCGGCGACCTGGGTCAGGGTAGCGAGATCATCCCCGTAAACCTTGACGGCGACGTCCGCGCGGACACCTGAAATCAGTTCGTTGAAACGCATCTGAATGGGTTGCGTAAACTCGTAATTGTTGCCGGGCACATTCGCCGCCAACCGTTCCATTTCCTTCACCACCGCGCTTTTGGGCTTGTTGGGATCCGGCCAGTCCTCGCGGTTTTTGAGCATCACGAAGGTATCTGCAACGTTGGGCGGCATGGGATCGGTAGCGATTTCCGCAGTGCCGAGCTTGGCAAAGGAGCGCTCTACTTCCGGCAATTGCTGCAGCGCGGCCTCCAGTTGACTCTGCATGCGCACGGCCTGACTGAGACTGGTGCCGGGAATACGCAGCGCGTGCAGCGCCACATCGCCCTCGTCGAGACTGGGAATAAACTCCGAGCCCATGCGCGTCACCAGCCACCCACAACCGGCAATCAACAGCAGCGTCAGGGCGAACACGGGCATACTGCGCCCCAGCGCCAGGGCCAGGCACGGTGTGTAGATACGGCGTGCCCAGCGCATCAACACATTGTCACGCTCCTCTACTCGCCCATCAAACCACAACGCGATAGCCGCGGGCACGAAGGTGAGTGACAACACCAATGCCGCGCTGAGGGCGGTGACAACAGTGATTGCCATCGGGTGGAACATTTTGCCCTCGACTCCCGTGAGCGCAAAAATCGGGATGTAAACCGCCGTAATAATACCGACGCCAAATAACGCTGGCCGGATCACCTCGTTGGTGGCGGCAAACACCACCTCGAACCGTTCCTGTTCGTTGAGTATTCTGCCCCCGGATGTGGCTATACCAAGCCGACGCATACAGTTTTCGACAATAATAACCGCACCGTCCACAATCAAACCGAAGTCGAGCGCACCCAGACTCATCAAGTTGGCGGAAGTGCCAGAGCGCACCATACCGGTAAAAGTAAACAGCATCGCCAGCGGGATCACCGCCGCGGTTATCAACGCCGCGCGCACATTTCCCAGCAGCAGGAACAACACGGCGATCACCAGCAGTGCGCCTTCCAGCAAGTTTTTCTCGACGGTTGCCAACGTCTTTTCCACCAGCGTGGTACGGTCGTAAACCACATTGACAGCGATACCCGGCGGCAAGCTGCGTTGCGCTTCTTCCAACTTTGCCGCGACCGCTTTGGAGACGATTCGGCTATTCTCACCCATCAACATAAACACGGTTCCGAGCACCACTTCCTCGCCGTTCTGCGTTGCAGCGCCGGTGCGCAACTCGGAGCCGATTGCCACTTGCGCAACATCGCCCACACGCACCGGGACACCGTCCCGCTCTCCCACCACGATCTGGGACAGGTCGTCCAGACTGATGGCCTGCCCGGGCACGCGAATCAATTGCTGCTGACCATGGCGCTCGATATATCCGGCGCCGCGATTGTCGTTGTTTGCCACGACGCCGCGCACCAGATCGTCAAAGCTCAGGCCAAAAGCCAGCAATCGTCGCGGATCGGGTAAAATCTGAAATTGCCTGCTGTAACCCCCGATACTGTTAACATCGACCACCCCCGGCACCTGTAGCAGCAAGGGACGCAATATCCAGTCCTGCGCCTGGCGCAGATCGGTCGCCGTGATGGGCGAACCATCTGCATTGCGGGCCCCCGGTTGCGCGACCACTGTCCACATGAAGATTTCCCCGAGCCCGGTGGCAATCGGACCGAGGCGCGGCTCAAGGTCTGGCGGCAACAGAGATTTCAACCCCTGCAACCGTTCCGCAATAAGCTGGCGCGCGAAATAAATATCGGTGCCGTCCGCAAACACCACCGTTACCTGGGACAACCCGTAGCGCGAAACCGAGCGGGTGTATTGCAACTGCGGCAACCCGGACATGGCGGTTTCCACGGTAAAGGTAACGCGCTGCTCGGCTTCCAGCGGCGTATAACCGGGCGCCTCGGTGTTGATCTGTACCTGTATGTTGGTGATATCCGGCACCGCGTCGATCGGCAGATGCTGAAAGCTCCACACCCCGAGCCCGGCAAACGCACACACCAATACCAACATCAGCCCTCGCCGCCGGATAGAAAAGCGCAACAGCGGTTCAATGATCATGGCTGGCCCCTGATTTTTCGATATCGGCCTTGATCAGATAACTGTTGCCGCTGACATACGCCGCGCCGGGTTTCAAGCCACTCAACACTTCAACATATTCGCCGTCGCTGCGCCCGAGTTCGAGCATGCGCACCTCGTAGGTTTCTCCCACCCGTTCAAACACCACCGTAAAATCCCGAAAGGTCTGCAAACCGGAGGCACGCACCGCCAGGGGTACTGTGGCACCACCAGTCTTCACGTCAGCACTAACGTACAACCCCGGTGTCCATTTACTATCACCGTCGTCGAAAGCCACCCAGACCGGCACCGCCTGACCGGCCCCCGCTCCCGCAGGTGCCATGCGCACAATTTTGCCGGTGGCGCCAGGGGCGCCGACCGGGCTGTGCAGGTGCACTGTCTGGCCAACCCGCAAGCGACCCAGATCCCGTGGATAGACTGACAGCTCCACCCACAGCTGAGTGAGGTCGCTAATTTCGAACAGCATTGCATCACCCGCCTGCTGACCGGGATTGGTCAGGCGCGCGGTGACGGTACCCGCAATGGGCGCGGTAACAGAATAGACCTGAAAAGAGTCATTCGATTCGACCCGCGCTAACAGGTCACCCGCCTGCACCACATCGCCCACCACAACATTGACGGACTTAACCTCGCCGGCAAAACGCGCTCCCAGCTCGCGCACCGCTTCCGGATTGACCACCACCCGCCCAAACAAGGGCAGCAAATCGTGAATCACACGGGGGCCAGCCGACTCCACAACAATCTGCGCTTCCTGCGCGCTGGGCCCCAATATGGTCACGCGGCCCTCGTAACTTTGGTAGGTCCACCCGTAGGTGGCGCCGGCATATTGAGCGACCACTGCCACGTCGAAGGAGTGCGGCTCTGTTACCACACCATCACCCCGCAGAAAATCGTCCTGTGGTGTGAAGTGAAAAGTATTTTGCTCCCCATCC